>SCQL01000009.1 GCA_004299235.1 bacterium | reverse complement strand
CGATGTCGGCTCGTCGCATCCTGGGGCTGGAGTCGGTCCCAAGGGTTGGGCTGTTCGCCCATTAAAGCGGTACGCGAGCTGGGTTTAGAACGTCGTGAGACAGTTCGGTCCCTATCCGCCGTGGGCGTAGGAGACTTGAGGAGGGTTGACCCTAGTACGAGAGGACCGGGTTGAACGGCCCGCTAGTGTACCGGTTGTCACGCCAGTGGCAGCGCCGGGTAGCCATGGCCGGTTCGGATAAGCGCTGAAAGCATCTAAGTGCGAAGCCGACTCCAAGATAAGGTCTCCCACCGGGTTAACCGGGTAAGGGCCCTGGTAGACAACCAGGTTGATAGGCCGGAGGTGTAAGAAGAGCAATCTTTTGAGCTGACCGGTACTAATAGCCCGAGGGCTTGTTCACCTATAACTCACTCTTCAGTTCCTGAGGATGAGTCGTTAAGTAAGGAAATCGGATCCAGCGCTGAAAAGCAGGCTGGGGAATCTCATGGACCTGATTCGGTTGTTGACCTCGAGTGGTCTGGTTCGGCGCGCGTATATATTGCGAAGCCTGATGCCGACAGACCCCGACGAGAGCATCGACCTGTATTGGGCCGCGCGCGCCCTCGAACTCGCACGCCAGGCCGATTACCGGACCAGCCCGAATCCCATGGTGGGTGCGGTGGTGCTGGACCCGGCCGGCCAGGTGGCGGGCGAGGGATTCCACCGCCGCCCGGGTGAGCCGCACGCTGAGGAGGAGGCCCTCGCGGCCGCGGGCGAGGGCGCGCGGGGCGGCACTCTCTATGTCAACCTCGAGCCTTGCGCGCACGCGCACCGCACCCCTTCGTGCTCCCAGGCGGTCGTCGACGCCGGGGTGCGGCGGGTGGTCGTCTCGATGACCGATCCAGACGAGCGGGTGCGCGGCGCGGGCGTCCGCATGCTCGAATCCGCCGGCATCGAGACGGTGGTCGGCGTGCACGAAGAGCGTGCCCGGCGTCTGAACGAGTTCTACGTCAAGCACCGTCTCACCGGTCGCCCTTTCGTGTCCGCGAAGTTCGCGATGAGCCTTGACGGCAAGATCGCGACCCGCGCCGGCGAGTCGCGCTGGATCACCGGGGAAGAGGCTCGTGCTCACGCCCACCGCCTGCGGCACATGCATGACGCCATCCTGGTGGGCGTCAACACCGTGATCGCCGACGATCCCGAGCTGACGGCCCGCTCGGAGGGCGACGCATTGCGCCAGCCGCTTCGGGTGGTGGTCGATTCCCAGCTCCGCATCCGGCAGTCGGCCAGGATCGTCGGCTCGAACACGCTCATCGCCACCACGCGCAGCGGCCGGGTCGGCGCCGCCGAGGTCGTGCGTCTGCCGGCTGACCCAGACGGTCACGTGGCCTTGCCGGCGCTCCTCGACGAGCTGGGTAAGCGCGGGGTCCTGAGCCTGCTGGTCGAGGGCGGGGGCGAGGTGCACGCCTCGTTTCTCACCGGCGGCCTCGTGGACAAGGTGCACGCGTACGTCGCGCCGCGGCTGATCGGCGGCCGTGAGGCGCCGGGTCCGGTTGGTGGCCTGGGGGTGGAGCACCTGGTGGATGCCGTCTCGCTGCGCGAATTCGACATGGTCAGGCTCGGAACTGACATTCTGATCACCGGATACATCGATGTTCACGGGAATCGTTAGCGGCGTCGGCACGATCGTCGAGGCGAGCCCGAACCGGCTCGGGATCGAGCACGCCGCCACGGCCGGGCGCCTGACCGTCGGCTCCAGCGTGGCGGTCAACGGCTGCTGCCTCACGGTGGTCCGGAAATCCGGCGCGACCTTCTTCGCCGACGTGGTGCCCGAGACGCTCCGCCGGACCAACCTCGGCTCGGCCAAGCCGGGGTCGGCGGTCAACCTGGAGCTGCCGCTCGCCGCCGATGGATTGCTCGACGGGCACCTCGTCCAGGGTCACGTCGACGTCACCGCCATGGTGAAGCGAGTGGCCGCCGCGGCCGCCGGGAAAGAGGTCGTGATCGAGCTGCCGAAACCGCTTCGCAGCTTTGTCGTCGCGAAGGGTTCGATCGCCGTCGACGGGATGAGCCTCACGGTGGCCGCTGTCGACGATCAGGCCGGCACTTTCACCGTGGCTTTGATTCCTCACACGCTGGCGGTGACGGTGGCCGGCGACTACAAAGCGGGCACGGCGGTGAATCTCGAAGCCGACGTCGTCGCCCGCTACGTGGCCCGAAACCTACCCCGGTAGTATTTCACCGCGAGATGGGCCTAGCCACCGTCCCAGAGGCGATCGCCGACTTCGAGGCCGGCAAGTTCGTGATCATCGTCGACGACGAGGACCGCGAGAACGAGGGGGACCTCGTCGTCGCGGCGCAGCTCATCACGCCCGAGCACATCAGCTTCATGACCCGGCACGGTTCCGGTCTGGTGTGCATGCCGATCATCGCCCGGCGCCTCGACGAACTCGGCATCGCACCCATGGTCGAGCGCAACACGAGCCGGTTGGGCACGGCGTTCAGCGTGAGCATCGACGCCAAGGACAACGTCACCACCGGTGCATCGGCTTACGACCGGGCGGCCACCATCCGCAAGGTCCTGGACCCCGCCGCCAGGGCGTCCGACTTCTCGATGCCGGGGCACACCTTCCCGCTGCGGGCGGCCGAGGGCGGCGTGCTCACCCGCGCCGGCCAGACCGAGGCCTCAGTCGATCTGGCCATCCTGGCGGGCCTCTATCCCGCCGGCGTGATCACCGAGCTCATGAAGGCCGACGGGACGATGGCGCGGATGCCCGATCTCGAGCGGTTCGCCACCGAGCACGACATCAAGCTGATCACGGTCGAGCAGATGATCGCCTACCGCCGGCGCAACGAGAAGTTGATCGCGCGGCGCGTCGAGGCGACGCTTCCCCTCGGCGATGGACACCCTCTCCAGTGGAAGCTCTTCGCGTATGAGGACATACTGCGGCACGAGAATCACCTCGCCCTGGTCCTGGGTCAGATCGACTCGCAAAAACCCGTGCTCCTGCGCGCGCACTCCGAGTGCCTGACCGGAGATATCTTCGGCAGCCTACGGTGCGATTGTGGCGCGCAGCTGCACGCGGCCATGGACATGATCGCCGCCGCCGGCACAGGCGTGATCCTGTACATCCGGCACCAGGAGGGTCGAGGCATCGGCCTTCTCGACAAGCTGCATGCCTACAACCTGCAGGACCGCGGGCTGGACACGGTCGAGGCCAACGAGGCTCTGGGGCACCCGGCCGACAAGCGCGACTACGGGATCGGCAGCCAGATCATCTACGACCTGGGCGTGCGCAAGATCCGGTTGCTGACCAACAACCCCAAGAAGATCTACGGGCTGGAGGGTTTCGGCCTGGAGGTGGTGGAGCGGGTGCCGATTCGCATCCCCTCCAACCCTCATAACGAGCGCTATCTCAAGACCAAGAAAGACAAACTTGGTCACCTGCTCTAGTGATCCGTCTCGAAGGTTCGACGCCGATGCCAGGGGCGACGCCGCGTGGCGCCCGCGGCACCCCGCGGGCTCATCCGGCGATTTTCCGCCGCGCCTCCGGCGATACGCATGGGTGAGAAAGGCGCCAGTCCAGACCTGAGCGGAGCCGACCTGCGGATTGCGGTCGTCGCCTCACGGTTCAACGAAGAGGTGTCGAAGCGCCTCCTGCGAGGTGCCTTGGATTCGCTGCAAGGGCACGGGGTGGAAGACCCCGACGTGTTCTGGGTCCCGGGGTCGCTGGAGCTGCCGGTCACCGCGCTGGCGCTCGCGGAGCGGGGCGGTCACGACGCGATCGTGTGCCTGGGCTGCGTGATCCGGGGGGAGACCTATCACTTCGAGGTCGTGGCGGACCAGGCGGCGGCCGGCATCATGCAGGTCCAGCTGGACACCGGCGTGCCGGTGGCGTTCGGGGTGCTGACGACGGAGGACAGGGAGCAAGCCCTGGCACGCTCCGGTCCGAAGCACAACAAAGGCGCCGACGCCGCCGAGGCCGCGATCGAGATGGCGAACCTCCTGCGTGCGATCCAGGGTTAGGCGGCGGTGGCGACCGTGACGATCTTGTCGCCCGCCGGCGCGACGATGAAGCCCTCCGTGGCGGCCGGCGTGCTGAAGTGTTGCGCGGAGCCGAGCGCCGTCGAGTAGACGACGTCACCGGACTCGGGGTCGAGCGCGTACAGCCTTCCCGACCCCGGCTCGATGGCCCACACGTCGCCCGCGGCAAGGACCGGCGATCCGAGCGACGGGTGACTGGCGTGCCAGATGACGTCGATCGAGGTGGTCCTGACCGTGAGCGCGTACAGCCCGTCGGAGCACGGGACGTAGACGGTGTCTTTCGACCACGCCGTGCCCCCGAAAGCACCCGAACAGACCGGCCGGCTCGCGATCTGCCCGCCGATGCCGCCGAGCCGATCCGCCGTCAGCAGGTACGCGACACCCTGCTTGCCGATGGCCAGCACGACACCCGGTGACGGCAGCAGCGTCGCGCCCACCGAACCGAGGTCGGTGTCGCCGGCGTTCAGCGAGATCCAATCGGCGGGGGCAAAGTACGACTGCACGTGCTGGAGATCAGCGGACAGCTCGACCACCGAGTTGCTGTAGTCGAAGCTGGACCGAGAGGCGCCATTGCCGGTGACGATGTAGACCGAGCCGGACGGCGCGATCGTCGCTCCCGCCGGGTCCCAGACACCAGCCCCGCGCGCGCTCGGGACGCGGTAGGACAACGCCGGCCCGCCGCCGACCGGCACGGCTTCCAGGTATCCGTTGTACTGGCCGCAATCCCCGAACAGCCCGCCCAGCGGAATGTAGACGTAACCCGAACCGAGGGCCAGGGCTCCGCGCTGCTGCTGCACCGCCGGGTCGGATCCGGCCGGGTCGATGTCACGCTGCGCGACGGTCGAGCCGTCCGCGAGGCTCAGCGTGAAGAGCATGTGGTGGTGGCTGCGAAGGAAGGCGACGACGTAGAGCCGGCCCGCGCCGGCGTCGGCGGCGGGCGTGCCGGTGATCCCGGTCACCGGCCCGATGTCGCCGCACTGGAGCGAAGCAGCGTTGACGGGCTCGCCCAGATGAACCTTCCACACCACCGCACCGCTGAACAGATCGAGCGAGTAGACGGTGTTGTTCTCCGTCGCCACGAGCACGTGGCCGGCCACGATCAGAGGTGAGGCGTAAACGTCACCGTCGAGGCCGGTGGTCCAGGCGACCCGCGGTGGCGACGAGGCCGAGCTCAGCGCGGGTGAGGCCGGTCCGACCCCGCTGCGAGCCGCGTCGTGGTGGTACTCGGCCCAGTCCGCCGCCAGACCCGGCGACGCCGCGCCCGCGGGCCCGGGAGTTCGCGCGGGGAGCTCTGGACCCGACCCACCACAGGCGACGCCGACGACCACCAGAGCAACGCCAAGGGAGACGGTCAACCGGCGGCTCACAGCCCCCAGCTGAACTTGTGGACCGGCGACAGGCGCGCCCGTTCGGGGCCGATCAGCTCGACCCGACCCTGCAGCGCGATTCCCCGCTTGGGTCCCATCGCATCGACGACCATGGCCGCTCGTGGCTCCGCCAGCACGTTGCGAAGCTTGACTCCATCGACGTCGAATTCCAGCGCCCCGGACTCGTTCACCGTGTACATGACCGGCACGACGTGGGGCCACCCCGACGGGCCGACCGTGGCGAAGCGTCCGATCCGCTGTGAGCCCAAGAACTCGAGCTCGCCATCCGTGAACACCATCAGTTAAGCGTAGCCCCGGACGGCGCCGGCTCCCAGCCACTTAGACTCAATCACGCAGCATCGATGGCAAGGACCACCACGCGCGACGTCGGGACATTGGGCGGATACACGATCCGGCGTCGCGAGCGCCTCGAACGGCTCGAGGGCAGCTACCTGGAACTCGTGCACGAGCGCACCGGCGCGCGGCACATCCACGTCGAATGTCCTGACGACAACAACGCCTTCGCCGTCTTCTTCCCGACTGTGCCGAAGGACTCGACCGGGGTTGCGCACATCCTCGAGCACGTCGTTCTGGCGGGCTCGCAGCGGTACCCCGTCCGCGACCCGTTCTTCAGCATGAGCCGGCGCTCCCTCGCCACGTTCATGAACGCGCTGACGGCGGCGGATTGGACGATGTACCTGTTCAGCTCGCGCAACGCCAAGGACTTCATGAACCTCCTCGACGTGTACCTGGACGCCACGTTCTTTCCGCGTCTGTCCGAGGACTCGTTCAAGCAGGAGGGCATCCGCTTCGAGTTCGAAGACCCCCAGGACGTGACCAGCGGCCTGCGCTACAGAGGGGTGGTCTTCAACGAGATGAAGGGCGCCCTCGCGTCGCCGCAGGCGGCCGTCCAGCGCGGAATCGGCCGCTCGCTCTTTCCCGACCTGACCTACGCCCACGTCTCCGGCGGTGACCCCGAGGACATCCCGAACCTGACGTGGGAGCAGCTTCGGCGATTCCACGCCGTGCACTATCACCCGAGCAACGCGTACTTCTACACCTACGGCGACCAGCCGCTGGAGCGGACGCTGGAGGCGATCGAGCGCAACGCGCTGTCCCGCTTCCAGCGCATCGAGGTCGAGGCTTCGATCTCCGACGTCACGCGATTCGCCAAGCCGGTCGCCGCGGTCGAGCCCTACCCGGTCACGGCCGGCGAGCACCACGGCCGCAAATCGCAGGCCCTCGTCGCGTGGGTGACGGTGCCTACCGGGGATTCATTCCGGGTCCTGGCCATGAAAGTGCTCGCGGAGGTGCTTCTTGCCAATGCCGGCTCACCGCTGCGCAAGGCGCTCATCGACTCGCGCCTGGGGACCGCGATGGCCGACGGCAGCGGGCTGCAGGACGACTACCGTGAGGCGGTGTTCGGAGCGGGCCTGAAAGACATCGCCTCCGAGGACGCCGCCAAGGTACAGAAGGTCGTGCTCGACACTCTCGAGCGCCTGGCCGGCGAGGGCGTGGCCAAAGCCCAGGTCGACGCCGCCATCCACCGGCTGGAGTTCGAAAAGCGAGAGCGATCCAACGCCGGTTTGCCGTACGCGCTCAAGGTGCTGTTCAGCGCCATGGCCCCCTATTACTACGGCGGCGACCCGTACAGCGCCATGAACTTCGACGCCGATCTCGCGCATCTCGAGAAGGCGCGTGCCGAGGGGCCGTTCTTTGAGGACCTCATCCGGGCGGAGCTGCTGGACAACCCGCACCGCGTGTTGTTGACGATCGAGCCCGACCCGGAGCTCGAGGAGCGTCAGCGTCGCCGCGAGCTCGACCGGCTGGCCGTGGTCGAGGCCGGGCTCGACGACTCGGACCGAGCGCGAATCGTGGCCGAGGCGCTGCGCCTCAAAACCGACCAGGAAAGGAAGCACGACCTCACCTCACTGCCCACCCTGGAGTTGAGCGACATCCCGATGAAGTTCGAGGACGTCCCCAGCCGCGACGTCGCGCTGGGAGCCGCCAGAATCGAGTTCTTCCCTCAGCCGACCAACGGCGTCACGTACGTGGATGTCAGAGCCGACTTCTCAGCGCTCAGCCCGGAGCAGAAGGACCTGCTTCCACTCTTCAGCCGTGTGCTGACCCAGAGCGGGGCCGCCGGCCAGGACTATGTCGAGATCGCCGCGCGCATCGCTGCGACCACCGGAGGCGTGGGCGCCTCGCCGCAGGTTCAATCGCTGGCCGCCAGCGACGACTACCTGCAGTCTTTCGTGTTGTCCGGCAGGGCGCTCGACCGCAACGCGAGGCCGTTCGTCGAGCTCCTGGCCGACCTCGTCACCCGCCTGGAGATCGAGCCCAGGCGCCTCAAGGAGGTGATCGCCGAGAGCGCGACCCGCCTGGAGAGCTCGATCGCCAACCTCGGGTTCCAGTTGGCGATCCTCCGCGCCCAGTCGAAGCTCAGCTCGGAAGGCGCCATCAACGACCGCCTGCAGGGGATGGGCATGCTCCACGTCATGCGCCGTCTCGCCCGCCTCGGCGATGACGAGGTGGGGGACCTCATCTCCAGGCTGGATGCGATCCGCACGCGCCTCTTCCGGAGGGGCTCGATCCGCGTCGTGGTGACCTGTGAGGAGGCGATGGTCGAAACGCTGGAGGACCTGCTCGCGGGCTTCGCCGGCGCCCTGCCCGAGGGCGGCGACGAGGAGCATGCCGAGAAGCCCGAGCCCCTGGAGGCGGTGGCGGAAGCGCGAACCGCGCCGCTGCCGGTGGCGTTCAACGTCCGCACCTTCACGACGGTGCGCTACACGCATCCGGACGCCGCGCCTTTGCTCGTGCTGGCGAACTATCTCCGCGACACCTTCCTGCATCGGGAGCTTCGGGAGAAGGGCGGCGCATACGGCGGCTTCGCGGCGGCGGGTATCGCCGGCGGCACCTTCTACCTCGGCTCGTATCGCGACCCGAACATCGTCCGGACCTACGACGTCTACGACCACGCGGTGACCTGGGTCACGGATGGGGAGATCGACGCCGAGCCCTTGAAGGAGGCGATCCTCGGCGCGTGCTCCGACGTCGACCCGCTCGAGTCACCCGACATCAAGGGGCGGCGAGAGGCGGCGAACCGGGCCACCGGCTTCACCCGCGAAGAGCGCGAACGGTTCAAGCGGCGGCTCCTCGCGGTGACCGCCGACGACCTCCGGCGGGTCGCTCGCGGCTACCTCGCCGGCGCCCGCCCGGCACAGGTCAGCGTCGCCGGCCCCGAGCTCGTCGAAGCCGCTCGCCACGAGCGACCGGACCTGTTCGAGGTGGTCGCGCCCGTCTGATTCTGAACCGCGCCCCCGGCGCCGGGGGGCCGGAATTGCGTTCGGCACCCGGTTCCGCTCCCCTCTAGAATCCGCGGCATGAACCTCTGGCGCCAAGACTATTTCTGGCCCTCGGTGCTGGTGGTGCTGGGCGTCTACTTCCTGCTCAGCAACCTCGGCGTGCTGGACTGGCTGCGCCCCGACATCGCGTGGCCGATCGTCCTCATCCTGCTGGGCGGCTGGCTGATCGTCCGCCGCGCACGCAGCTGAGGCCGGCGCCGATGCGCGACCGCTACCGCAGCTTTTGGTGGCCCGCGGTCCTCATCCTCATCGGCATCTTCGCCCTAGTCGTCAATTCCGGCCTGATCCCGGCCGAGCGCCTGGAGCGGCTGATCGACCTCTGGCCGCTGCTCCTCATCGTCATCGGCGCGGAGCTCATCGCCCGCCGCGCTCTCCGCGGCGCGGCAGGGGAGCTGGCGGCGGTCCTGATCGTGCTCGTGGCCGCCGGCGGGGCGATGGCCTACGTGGCGCTGGCTCCCAACGCCGGCGGTGGGAGCCACACCCTCGATGCCTCGGACAGGGCCGGCGACCTGGAACACGCGTCGCTCGAGGTCGACGTCGGGGCGGCGACCATCACGGTGTCGGGGAGCGCAGGGCTCGGCGGCGACCTCTATCGCGCTCACATCGAGTATTCCGGGGGCAAGCCGGACATCACCCTCGACCGCACCACCGGCGACCTCCGGATCTCCCAGAGCAGCACCCGGTTCGGCATCTTTCAGAGCCATCGCTTCGTCCTCGGCCTGCAGCTCGATTCGAGCCTGCCCTGGAAGATCACCAGCAATACCGGCGCGGCGACCGGCACCCTTCAGCTGGCGGGCGTGCAGGTGGCCTCGATCGAGCTCAACACCGGCGCCAGCCGCGAGGACATCACCCTCGGACCGCCGTCGGGCATCGTGCCGATCACCATCAACGGCGGGGCGTTGACGGTGCATCTGCACCGGCCCAGCGGGACGCCAACCTCGGTGAGCGTCTCGGGCGGGGCGGTGAGCTTGGACGCGGACGGCAGGCAGCAGCGTGGTATCGGCACACAGAACTGGCAGTCGGCCGGTTACGACGGCGCGACCGATGGTTACCGCGTCGAGATCGATGGCGGCGCGTGCACGGTCACGATCGACTCCACCGGAGCAGCCGCTTGAGCCTAGGCCGGCGCCAGCCGTGCATCCAGCGCGGCGATACGCGACGCGTAGGCAGCCTGCGTTGATGGCCTGATCGAGGCGCGCAAGCCGCGCGCGGCGGCGCCGAGCATCGCCTCCAGCTCACCATCGAGGGCCTGCGCGGCGCGGAGCACCGGCACGAGCGCCGCCGCCCGCTCTGCGCCACCGAGGATCTCTTCGGGTTCGATGCCGAGGACGGCCAGCTGCTCGGCCTCGCGCTGAAGGCGCCCGGCGAGGGCCAGGTGTTCCTCGTCTCCCCGCTCGCGGCACCGCCAGGCGCCCGCCCGCGCAGCCGCGCTCGCCAGCCGGGCCTCGAGCAAGCGCCCCGCGGCCGCGGCGTTGGCGGCTTGGGCCGGGCACAGGCCCACGAGCTGCTGCGCCCCGACGGCGACTCCGCGGCGCTCCAGCTCGGCGACGACCGCCGCCGGCGGGGTTGCATCCGCGCGCACGAGGTTCATCGACAGCTGAACCTCTCCGCCGGGCAGCTCGAACACCAGCGCCTGGACGCCGCGCATGCCGCCGGCCGACTCGCGCAGCGACCGAGCGAGGGCGCGCGCCGCTGGGACGCCGGTGGCCGGCAGCAGCACGTTGAAGGCGACCAGGTTGAGCCGCGCGCCGACGCAGACGGCGCCGGCTGTGGGATGCATGTCGGGCCCGCCGAGGTCGGGTCGCGCCCGCCCGGCGCGGATGTCGGCCAGCGAGCGGCCCTGGCCGTAGAAGTACACCGGGACCTTGAGCCGGGCCCAGATCAGCTCGCCGACCTCCCGCGCGACTTCCCGGCAGGTCGCGAGCGTGGTCTGGCCGAGCGGGACGATCGGCACCACGTCGGCGGCGCCCACGCGTGGATGGACGCCCTGATGCCGGCGGACGTCGATGCGATCGATCGCCACACCTATCGCCTCCATGAGGCCCTCGACGAGCTTGGCTCTGTACCCCGCGATCGAGATCACAACGCGGTTGTGATCTGGG
The DNA here is from genome assembly GCA_004299235.1 of bacterium. Lineage (NCBI taxonomy): Bacteria > bacterium. The sequence goes on along the minus strand of SCQL01000009.1, from coordinate 234,400 downwards.
TCTGGGTCGCTGTCGAGGAGATGGGCATCGCCGGCGGCGGCCGCGATGGCCGCAATCACGTCGCGCCGCCTGCCTTCTGAGAAGTTGGGCACGGACTCGAAGAGGCCTTCCTGATTCATGCAGCTTGTTAGGGTAAGTGGCCGTGCCCGGCCCGGTCGCGCTCGTCTACGGCGACGAGCTGATGAAGCACCGCCTCTCGGATCAGCATCCGCTGCAACCGATCCGCGTCAAGCTGGCGATGGACCTCATCCGTTCCACCGGCCTGATCGAGCACTGCCGCCTGCTGCCGCCGCGCCGCGCCACGACCAACGAGCTGGAGCTGGTTCACTCGCCGGATTACGTCGACCTCGTCCGGCGGCTTGGCGACCCGGCTCAGCGACGGCAGGTGGCGATCGACCGCATCCATGCGGCCGGGTTCGGATCCGCGGACAATCCCATCTCGGACGATCTGCATGAGGGGAGCCGGCTCGTCGCCGGCGCGAGCCTGGTCGCGGCTGAGGCGATCGAGGGCGGCGCCGCCCTCCATGCATTCAGCCCGTCCGGCGGCCTGCATCACGCTCATCGCGATCGAGCGTCGGGATTCTGCACCTACAACGACGCGGCCATCGCCTGCCGCTGGTTGAAGGATCGCGGGCATCGCGTCGCCTATGTCGACATCGACGTCCACCACGGCGATGGAGTGGAGGGCGTGTTCCAGAGCGACCCGGCGGTGCTCACGATCAGCCTGCACGAGAGCGGTCGCCACCTGTTCCCGGGTACCGGCTTTCCGGCGGACTGCGGCGTCGGACCCGGTCGCGGGACCGCCGCCAACCTGCCGTTTGAACCGTTCACCTGGGACGAGCCCTGGCTCGAAGGCTTCGAGCGGGTCGTGCCGCCCCTGCTCCGCCGGTTCGAGCCGACCGTGCTCGTCACGCAGGATGGCTGCGACACCCACTATCTCGATCCGCTCGCGCATCTCGCGGCGACGACGCGGATCTGGCCCCGCGTGGGCCGCGCGTTCCACGAGCTGGCGCACGAGCTGTGCGAAGGACGCTGGCTGGCGCTTGGGGGCGGCGGTTACGCCATCCGTGAAGTCGTCCCGCGGGCCTGGACTCTGTTATTTGCCGAGATGGTCGAACGTCCTGGCCTCGCGGCCGACCTCAACGATGCGTCAAGCGTTGCGCCGGGGGCGGAGGAGCAGGAACGCGTCTGGGCTTCGCTGCACCAAGACCTGCGCCGGCTGGGCGAGGTCCACGGCTTCGATTTCGCCTCTCCCTCCGGGGGAGCGGATCAGGGCGGGGGGGCTTGAGCCGGCCCGGCGCTAGACCGCCGCGGAGTGGGTGCGAAGGCAGCGCGTGCAGACACGCGCGCGGACCAAACGGCCCTCCACCGTCACCCGGCCCATCTGAAGGTTGGGCTCGAATCGACGGTTGACCCGGTTCTTGGCATGACTGACGTGGTGTCCGTACTGCGGCTCTTTGCCGCAAATCGCGCAACGCTTGGCCATGAGGCACCTTCCGATTGGGATTAGAGCTGAAAACCCGGCGCCGCTGAGTCGCGGCCGGACGACCCGGATTGTACCATGGGCTTTCCATGGCCTCCAAAACGTCGACGCCGCTCGTCCAGGCCCGGCAGTGGGGCCGCATCGAGGTCTTCCCTTCAGCCGTGGGTGCGATCGCCGGCCACGCGGCGCTGCGCTGCTACGGCATCGCCGGCATGGCGGCCCGCGGGCTGCGCGACGGCGTTGCCGAGCTGCTCCGTCGCGAGAACGTGGATCGAGGCGTGGACGTGGTCGAGGTCGAAGGCGGCCTGGCCATCGATGTCTTCGTCATCGTGCAATACGGGATCCGCATCTCCGAGGTCGCACACAACCTTCAGGAGACCGTCAGGTTCGAGGTGGAGCGATCGGTCAAAGTGCCCGTGGTGCAGGTCAACGTCAACGTCCAGGGCGTCCGGGAAGAGCTGTAACCATGGCTGCAGATAGGCCCACCGGGGTGGACGGACCCCTGTTCAAGCGGGCCCTCTTGGGCAGTTTGAGCTGGCTTTCGTCCAACCACGAGGAGGTCAACCGGCTCAACGTGTTCCCGGTTCCCGACGGGGACACCGGGACGAACATGCTGCTGACACTGCAGTCCGCGGTCGAAGACATCAAAGATTCGAACGCCGCCGAGGTCAGCAAGATCGCCAAGCTCGCCTCGCACGGCAGCCTGATGGGCGCGCGAGGCAACTCCGGGGTGATCCTCTCGCAGATCTTTCGGGGGTTTGCGCGGGCGGTCGAGGGCAAGAGCTCGCTCACGCCGGCTGAGCTGGCGGCGGCATTCGAAGAGGCCGCGAACGCGGCCTACAGGGCTGTCAACAAGCCGACGGAGGGGACGATCCTCACCGTCGCTCGCGAAGCCGGCCGGGCGGCGGCGACCGCGGCCGGCAGCCCGGACGCGACGATCCCGCGCGTCATCGCGGCGGCGGCGGCGGGAGCGCGTGCGGCCGTGCTCAAGACGCCCAGCCAGCTGCAGATCCTTCGTGACGCAGGGGTCGTCGATGCCGGCGGCTTCGGCCTCGAAATCATCCTCGAAGGCATGCTGAAGACGGTCGAGGAGGCGGAGTCGGCGCTGCGCACGCTCGCCCAGTCAAAGCCGGCCGCATCCTCGTCGTCACAGGTCGCGGTCGCGCTGCCCGAGGGCGGCTGGGGTTACTGCACGGAATTCCTGATCGAGGGTTCCGGCCTCGACCTCGACCTGATCCGCAACCAGATCGAGGCGCTGGGCAACTCGGTGCTGGTCGTGGGTGAGCCCGAGCTGGTGAAGGTCCACGTGCACACCGATGACCCGACGCGGGTCATCACCCTGGCCGGCGGCCACGGCAAGCTGCTCAAGCTCAACGTCGGCGACATGTCGACCCAGCACAGACGGATCATCGACAGCGATGCGGCCGCGCCCCGGCCGCCCCGGCCGAATGGGGTCGGTCTCGTCGCGGTGGTGGCCGGGTCCGGCCTGGTGGAGATCTTCCGCGGCCTGGGCGTGGACGCGATCGTCGAGGGCGGCCAGACGATGAACCCGAGCACGCAGGACATGCTCAAGGCGATCGAGTCCGTGCCGTACGACGAGGTCGTTCTTTTGCCCAACAACCGCAACGTGATCCTGGCCGCCAAGCAGGTGGTGAGCCTGACCCGGAAGAAGGTCCGCGTGATGGAGACTCACAGCGTTCCGCAGGGAGTCGCTGCGGTGGTGGCATTTCGCGGTGAACGTTCGGGCGCCGAAAACGCCGCCGCGATGAAGGCCGAGGCCGAGCGGGTGCAGACGATCGAGGTCACGCATGCGGTTCGGGACACGCGCTCGAATGGGCTCAAGGTGAAGAAGGGCGACGTGATCGGCCTGATCAACGAGAAGCTCGAGTTCGCGGGCAACGACTACGGCGAGGTCGTCAACAAGGCCCTCGGCAGGCTGGGTCCCGCGTCGTACGAGCTCGTCACCGTCTATCGTGGCGCCGGTGCCAGCGATGACGAACTGGCGAAGTTGGAATCGGAGATCCGGTCGAACTATCCGGGCCTCGAGGTCGAGGTCCAGCAAGGCGGTCAGCAGCACTATCCCTTCATCCTCTCCGTCGAATAACCCTCGAACTGGATGAAGCGGAGCTTTGCGGTCGTCACCGACTCGACCGCCGACCTTCCGGACGAGTGGCGGGACCGGTACGGCATCCAGGTCGTGCCGCTGAAGGTGCTGTTCGGCAACGAGACGCTTCGTGACCGGGTGGACATGACCGATGACGAATTCTTCCGGCGCCTCGCGGCATCGACGAAGTTGCCGACCACGTCGGCTCCATCGCCGGGTGAGTTTGCCGAGGTGTACCGGCGGCTGGCGCGGGATCACGAAGGCTGCATCTCGATTCACATCGGCGCCCAGCTGTCCGCGACCGCGGAGGCGGCGCGGGTCGGCGCTCAATCGGTCGAAGGCTTCAATGTCAACGTCATCGACAGCGAGACGGTGACGATGCCGATGGCGTTCCTGTGCCGCGTCGCCGCCGAGTGCCAGACGCTGGACGAAGCCACGGCGGCGGTTGAGGAGCGCGTGCCGAAGTGCCGGGTCCTGGCCCTGCTCGACACGCTGCGCTACGTCGAGATGGGGGGCAGGGTGAGCCGCGCTCAGGCGATGATCGGCACCATGCTCGACCTCAAGCCGCTGCTGCTCGTCGCCGACCGCGAGATCAAGCCGGTCGACCGGGTGCGCACCCGCTCCCGGGCCATCCCTCGGATGCTCGAGTTCTTCCGAGGGGAGCTGCCGGTGGAGCACGTGGGCGTCATGCACGCGCAGGCGCCCGAGGAGGCGCGGGAGATCGCCGCCGGGCTGCGCACGGAACTTGGGGGCCGGGAGATCCCGATCGGCCAGATCGGCTGCGTGCTCGGAACTCACACCGGGCCGAAAGCCCTGGGCCTGGTCTACATCAGGAGGTAGCCGGGGCCTCCCACCTCTTTCGAAGCCGGCTTCTACATGGCCTCGAGCGAGACGCTGTGACCGGGCAGCGGCCACACCCTGAGCACGGGCGGCGTCATCGCGACCAGTCGTGGCAGCGTGCGCATGGCGAGGCGGAAGACACGCTGCCGGCGCGGACCCCACGCCAGGCCGTACTGCGCGCGCAGCGTCGACGGCAGAAGGCCGGTCGTGATGATCTCGAACGGGATCATCACCGGGCCGGGCAGAAGACGCACCCTCGGCCGCAGCACCCGGGCCGCCAGTTCCGTCGCCCGCGGCCCCACGCGCACCGGACCGGTCGACAGCATCGTGTCGACATAGGCATCGAATTCGTCCAGGCGGCCCGGAAATCGATCGCGAGGAATGCCCAGCAACTCGCCCACGATCTTCGACTCCTGGTAGAAGTCTTCGCGGTCCGCCGCCGGCAACCGCTGGACGAAGGTCTCATACGTGACGAGCGCGGAGTCGACGAGCGTCGCATGCACCCAGAGCAGCAGGTCCGGGTCCAGCGCGCGATAGTCCCGACCTCGGACTCGGGCATGGACCCGGTTGACGCTTCGCGCCGCCGCGAGAGCGGTCTCACGATCGCCGAAAACGATCGCCATCGTCGTGCGAATCGTCCGGCGCAGGCGCCGTATCGGGTGGGTGCGGAAGTCCGAGTGCTCGTCGACTCCCGCTGCGACCTTGGGGTGCGCGAGCTGCATCAGCAGGGCGCGGCCGCCGCCGAGCAGAAGCACGTTCTCGCGGCTCACACGCCGGGTGATCGAGCCGTCGTCGTAGAGGCCGGCCGCCACGTGCCCATTAAAGCAAGACGCATTAATCTTCCAGGACCGTGTACGCGCAGCTGTTCACGTTCGGCGCGGCTTTTCTCGGTTCGGCGGTGGAGTCGGTCGAGGCGCTCACGATCGTGCTCGCGGTCGGCCTGACGCGAGGCTGGAGGGCGCCGCTGTACGGCACCGCAGCCGCCCTGGCATCGCTGGCGGTCCTGGTCGTCTTCTTCGGCCAGGTGATCGTGAACCGAGTCCCCGAATCCTCTCTCAAGATCATCATCGGCACCCTCCTCCTCCTGTTCGGTCTGCGGTGGTTGCACAAGGCGGTGCTCCGATCAGCGGGAGCCGTGGCGATGCACGACGAGGAGCGTGCTTATGAGCAGACGGTGAATGAGCTGGGGAGCGCATCCGCAAGGCATGACTGGGTGGGTTTCGTCATCGCTCTGAAGGGCGTCTTCCTGGAGGGGCTGGAGGTGGTGTTCATCGTCATCGCGGTGGGGGGCACGAGTCATGGCCTTCCGCTGGCGGCCGGCGGCGGGCTGCTCGCCATGGGGGTCGTGGCGGCGGTGGGGCTGGTCGTGCGCAAGCCGCTGGCGCGGGTGCCTGAGAACACTCTGAAGTACGCGGTCGGCATCCTCCTCACGAGCATCGGCACCTTCTGGGCGGCCGAGGGAATGGGGGCCGCGTGGCCGTTCGACTTCGTCTCGATCTTCGGCCTGGTGGCGGTGTACTTCGTCACCTCACGGTGGGCGGTGGCGCTCATCCGGCGGCCGCTGCCGGCATGAGGTTCCTGAGAGCGGGGGCCGCCGAGGTGATCGGCTTGTTCGTCGCCGATTGGCTGCAGACCGGGGTCATCGTCCTCATCCTGGCCGGCGGCTGGTTCGCGGTGTCGCGGCTGCGTGCGCCAGCGCTGGTGCTGCTGGTGCTGGCGCTGGCCGGGCAGCTCGTGTGGTTTGCGCGTGCGGAGGCACGGCGCCTCAGGCAAACCCGTTAGGCGGCGCGACGGCCGGATCCGAGCATGAGCCGGTTGCCGAGGGGCTGCGGTTGTCAACTCTGATCCTGCCGCAGTCCCTCGACGCGGCGGTTTCGGCCCTGCCCAAGGTCAAGCCCGCGGACGCCAAGCGGTTGACCCGGCTCGGCCTCGTCACGATCCGCGACCTGCTGCTCGCCCTTCCGTTCGGCTGGGAGGCATACGGTGAGCCGGCCGCGGTGGCGAATCTCACCTCGGGTCAGCAGGCGACCGTGATCGGCACCATCGCCGCGATCGGCGCCAAGCGCACCCCGCGTCGCGGGCTCCGGCTCACCGAGGCCACGCTGCGCGACGACTCAGGCGACGGTCTGAAGATCGTGTGGTTCAACCAGCCCTACCTGGCCCGGCAGCTGCAGAAGGGGGACCGCGTCGCGGTGGCCGGCACCGTCCGCCAGGCGCGCTACGGGGCGATGCTCGAGATGCAGAACCCGCATCACGAGCGGCTGGAGGGCGCGGACGTCGCGCCGTCTCCGCGGATCGGCGGCCTCATGCCCAAGTATCACCTCGTCGCCGGGCTGAGCTCCCGGAAGGTGGCGGGCTGGGTCGAGGCCGCTCTGCCGCTGGCGGACCAGCTCGAGGATGTGCTCCCCGCGACCGTGCGAGAGCACCACCATCTCCTTCCGGTCGCCGCGGCCGTGCGGTGGGGGCACCGCCCGGACACCGAAGAGCAGTGGCGCGATGCCCGGCGGCGCATGGCATTTGCCGAGCTGTTCGAGCTGCAAGCCGCCTTCGCCCTGATGCGAGCGAGCATCGAAGCCGAGCCGGCGACTTCGATCCCCTACCGCCAGGACGTGATCGACGCGTTCAAGGCCGGGCTGGGTTTCGAGCTGACCAGGGCGCAGCGGCGATCGACCTGGGAGGCGTTCCAGGACATGGAGAGGACCGCACCCATGAACCGGCTCCTCAACGGAGACGTGGGCTCGGGCAAGACCGCGGTCGCCGCCGCCTGCGCCGCCATGGCGCATGCGGCCGGGCTGCAAGCCGTGGTGATGGCGCCGACCGAGATCCTCGCCCGGCAGCATCTCCACCGCTTCCGCGCCTACCTGGAGGAGACCTTTCCGAGCCTGACGGTGGAGCTCCTGGTCAGCAGCCAAGGCGCGGCCGAGCGGCGGCGCGTACGGTCGGCGGCAGCGTCAGGTCACTGCGCGCTGGTGGTCGGCACCCATGCCCTGATCGAAGACGAGGTCGAGTTCGCCGCCCTGGGTCTTGCGGTCGTGGACGAGCAGCACCGCTTCGGCACGCGGCAGCGCGAGCTGCTCAGGTCCAAGGGCCGGGGGCGGCCCCACTTCCTGGCCATGACCGCGACCCCGATTCCGCGCACGCTGGCGCTCGCCCTCTACGGCGAGATGGTGGTTTCGGTGATCGACGAGCAGCCTCCGGGGCGCACGCCGGTCGAGACGGAGGTGGTCGCCCCGGAGCACCGCCAGCGGGCCTACGACCTGGTCCGGGCGGAGGTGCGATCGGGCCGGCAGGCGTTCGTGATCTGTCCTCTCATCGAAGAGTCGGAGCTGCTCTCCGCCCGCTCCGCCACCGCCGAGTTCGAGCGATTGAAGAGGGACGTGTTCCCAGACCTGCGCCTGGGCCTGGTGCACGGGCGGATGCGGGACAAGGACGAGGCGATGCAAGGATTCGTCTCAGGCGAGACGCAGGTGCTGGTGGCGACCGCCGTCGTCGAGGTCGGGGTCGATGTGCCCAACGCGACCGTGATGATGATCGAGGGTGCGGAACGGTTCGGCCTCGCGCAGCTGCACCAGTTCCGCGGCCGGGTCGGTCGCGGCGCGAATCAGAGCCACTGCCTTTTGCTGACCGACGACCCTTCGGCAGGCAATTTGGACCGGCTCCATCTCGTGGCCGGCATCCAGGATGGATTCGCCCTGGCCCGGGAAGACATGAATCGGCGTGGGGTGGGGCAGCTCATGGGGCCGCGGCAGCACGGCATGTCCGATGCGGCGATGGAAGCGCTGCAAAGGCCTGAACTGCTGAGTGAGGTGCGTGAAGAGGTGGAGCAGCTGATGCTGACCGATCCGGGCTTCGATCGTCATCCCGTGCTCAAGGCGGCCGCCCAGCACCGGCAGGACCAGATATCGATCAGCTAGTTCCGCCTCAAGCCGTGGACGTGGGCGCTGGTGCCCCATCCGGTGGCCACCGGGCCGCGGAGCCGCCACCACCGATACTTAGTGCTGATGGAGCAGCTTTCGCCGCTTCGCCTGACGGAGTACAGCCACGGGGCCGGTTGAGCCTGCAAGCTCAGCCCGGTGGAGCTAGGGCAGGTACTGGGGGCTCTGCCCCCGATCGTCGACCCCAACGTGCTGGTCGGTGCGGCCGCCCGCGATGACGCGGCGGTCTATCGGATCGCGCCCGACCGCGCCCTGGTGGCCACGGTCGATTTCTTCACCCCCATCGTCGACGACCCGGCCGAGTTCGGCGCGATCGCGGCGGCCAACGCGGTCAGCGACGTGTATGCGATGGGCGCTCGGCCCCTCTTCGCGCTCGGCATCACGGCCTTCCCGCGCGACAAGCTCGACACCGGCCTGCTGGAGAAAATCGTGGGCGGCGGCGCTGGGAAGTTGGCCGAGGCCGGCGTCGCGGTGGTCGGAGGCCACTCGGTGGATGATTCGGAGCCGAAGTTCGGCTACGCGGTCATCGGCGAGGTGCACCCGGAGCGTGTGATCACTCACGAAGGAGCACGGCCTGGTGACTTCCTGTACCTGACCAAGCCGCTGGGGTCCGGGTTGGTCGCCACCGCCATCAAAAGGGGGCTCTGCCCTCGCGAGCTGGAACGTCAAGCCGTCGCCGTGATGGCGCACCTCAACCGGCGCGCCTCGGAGGCGATGGTCGCGGCTGGCGCCACCGCCGCCACGGACGTCACCGGTTACGGGTTGATCGGCCACCTCGCGAACCTCTGCGGGGCGCACACGGGGCGGGCCCCCGGAGCCGGCGCGGACATCGAACTCGCGGCGGTCCCGTTCATGAACGGAGTGCGTGATCTGGCCGAAAGGGGCCTCTTCCCGAGCGGGAGCCGCCGCAATCACGACGCCTATGGCGAGGAGGTTGACTGGGGCGGCATCCCCGAGCTCGACCAGATGATGCTGTGCGACGCGCAGACGAGCGGCGGATTGCTGGTGGCGGTACCGCCAGAGAGCGCTGTGCGGTTCGAGACCGCACTGGTTTCGGAACCGTCTCCGGCGGTGCGGATCGGCGTCATCAACGACCGCGGATCCATCCGAGTGCGAGCCTGACTCGCACGTTGTCCAGGCTGCGCGTCAGCGGGGGCGATGCCCGAGGCCGGCGGCTGAAGGCGCCGAAAGGCATCCGGCCCACGCAGGGCATGGTCAAGCAGGCCATCTTCAACCTCGTCGGACCGGGCATCGCCGGAGCGCACGTCCTCGACCTCTTCGCGGGTTCCGGCGCTCTTGGCATCGAAGCCCTGTCGCGTGGAGCCGCAGGTGTGACCTTCGTGGACCGGGAGCCACGTGGTCTTGCTATCCTGCGCCAGAACTTGGACGACCTCGGCCTCAAAGAGCGTGCGCATGTTGTTCGCGGTGACGTGGTGCGCTGGTTGGAGGGTTTTCCCGATGAGGTTCAGCGCGCCGGTTTGGTGTTCCTCGATCCGCCTTACGACGACCTGGTCCTGGACCGCGCCCTCAAGGTGCTCGACCGCGAGCTTAAGGACGCCATGGTTGTCGCCGAGCACTCTCGCCGGCAGGAGCTGCCGGAGCTTACGCATCTCGAGGTCGACCGGCAGCGTCGATATGGGGACACGATGGTCACCGTGCTCCTGGCGCCGGGCGCGCGCATGGCGAATTAACTTGTCGGTCTCCCGCCCGAAATCAAAGACCGCGGTTTATCCCGGCAGCTTCGACCCGTTCACCAACGGCCACCTCGATGTGGTCGATCGCGCTATCGGCATCTTCGACAAGCTCATCGTCGCGGTGGCGGCGAATCCCGACAAACGGCAGCCGCTCTTCAGCGTCGAAGAGCGCATGGAGCTGGTCGGCGCGGCGCTCAAGGGGCGTGAGCGGGTCGAGGTGGCAAGCTTCACGGGCCTGACCGTCGAGTTCGCTCGGTCACGGGGCGCCACGACTCTGGTCAAAGGCCTGCGCGCTTACTCCGACTTCGACGCCGAGCTGCAGCAGGCATTGATGAATCGGAAGCTCGCGCCCGACATCCACACCGTCTTCCTGATGTCGAGCTTCGCCCACATCTACGTCTCGTCAAGTATCTTGAAGGACATCGCCAGTTACGGCGGGAACGTGTCGGACCTCGTTCCACCGGCGGTCGCGAGAGCGTTGAAGGAGAAGTACAGATAAAGGTCGACGAGCTGCTTGACCGTTTCGAGTACCTGATCCAGAACGCGCGCCATGTACCGCTGTCGACGCAGGTCATGGTCAATGAAGACGAGATGATGGAGCTCGTCGACCAGGTGCGCTTCAACCTGCCGGACGAGATCAAGCAGGCGAACTGGACCGTCTCCGAGCAGCAGCGCATCATCACCGAAGCGCATGCCGAAGCCGCTCGCATCATGTCCCGTGCCAATGAGCGGGCGGAGGAGACGGCTTCAGAGCACGAGGTCCTCCGGCGCGCGGAGCGTCACGCGGCCCAGGTGATCAAGGACGCGCAGGCGAAATCGGACCAGATCATTCACGAGGCGGAGGGCTACGCGCTCGAGCAGCTGAAGCAACTCGAGGCGCATCTCGGGCGGACGCTCGCCACCGTCCGCCGCGGCGTCGAGGCGCTGCAGTCCAGCCAGCCGGCGGCGGACGAGGGTGGTGACCAGGCGGCCGGGGCCTAGCTTCACGTAGAATTCGCCAGGCCATGGCTCTACCGAAGGTCAAGCTATCCAAATCGAAGAAAGGTCGCCGGCGCTCGCACCTGGCGCTCGCGCTGGTCCAGATCCAGCCGTGCCCCAACTGCAAGAAGCCGAAGCGACCGCACACCGTCTGCCCCAACTGCGGCCACTACGCCGGCCGCGAAGTCGTCAAGACCGAATAGGCGCCAAGGTCGCGTTCGTCTTTCCCGGCCAGGGTTCACAGCAGGCCGGGATGGGAGCCGAGCTCCTCAACGATCCGGAGGTCGCCGAGCTTTGCGACCAGTGCGGGTCGGCGGCAGGCGTGGACCTGCGTCACCTGCTCATCACCGCCGATGACGACGAGCTGCGGTTGACCCAGAACGCCCAGCCCGCGCTGTGCTTCGTCGGCATCGGGCTGACCCTTCTCCTGCGCCGGCGCGGCATCGAGCCGGCGGCCGCCGCGGGTCACTCGGTCGGTGAGTACGCGGCTCTGGCGGCATCGGGCGCCGTCGACGCCCCCAAGGTGATCAGGGCGGTGGTCGAGCGCGGGAAGGCGATGGCCGAGGCCGCGCCTGCCGGCACCACCTCGATGGCGGCGGTGCTCGGCATCGACTCGCAGGCGGTTGAGGTGGCGCTGGCCGGGATGAATGACGCCTGGGCGGCCAACTACAACACGCCGGCGCAGACGGTCATCGCCGGCACGATGACGGGCCTGGAGGCGGCGACCAAGCGGCTGCTGGCGGCAGGAGCCAAGCGGGTCATTCCCCTCAACGTGAGCGCGGCCTTTCACACGCCGCTGATGGCCCCGGCCGCCGAACGGCTGCGGGCCGCGCTCGACCAGATCGAATGGCAGGCTCCACGCATCCCGGTCATGGCCAACCTGACCGGGCAGCCTCACCTCGGGGGGGATCGAATCCCCCAGGTCATGGAGATGCAGCTCCGCTCGCCGGTGCGCTGGGCCGCCTGCGTGCGCGGCCTGGTCGAGATGGGCTGCGACGCGTTCGTCGAGGTCGGTCCCAAACGGGCGCTGACGGGCATGATGCGCGACCTGGCCCCAGGCGCGGCCGCGACCGCCGTGGGGACCCCGGCCGCCTGCCAGGAGCTCAACCTGACGGCTTGAGCGCCGGCGGCGACGATTTGTTGCCTACTCGACTAACGTGCCTTGACTGGCCGCTCAAAGCCAAGCGCAGAATCAGGGTTGAGGGTGCGCCCGGCGCGCATCCGGTAGCCGGCGTCCCGAGAGCCAGGGGTGGACATGCCGAAGCGATCCGGTCTCGTCAGAGGACCGCCTGCCCGACGCGAGCGCATGCCGCGTCGGATTTCTTCTCACGGAGGTGGGATATGAACGCAGGCGTGATCAAGGCGAAGTTCAAGAAAACGGACCTGGACAAAGCCATCAAGGAGTACAAAGACTCGGCTCTGCCGGCGATCGCCACTCACAAGGGCGGACGCTCCGCGACGCTGCTGGTCAACCGCGAAACCGGCGATTTCATCTCGATCGGGATCTACGAGGACGAGGCGGCGGCGAAGTCGTTCGGTCCGAAGGCCGAGAAGCTCCTCGATTCGCTGAAGAAGTACCAGAGCGGCCCGGATCCAAAGCGCGAACTGTTCGAGATGGCGGCGTCCACCCAGCTCGAGGCGAAGGCGGTGGTGGAGCGCGGCCTGAAGGCCTTCAACGCGCACGACCTGGAAGCTCTGGCGAGGGACGCGGCCCCCGACATCGAGGGCATCGCGCCCGGGGACGTCAAGCTCAAGGGGCCGCAGGCGGTCAAGGAGTTCAACCAGAACTTCGTCAAGGCGTTTCCTGACGCGAGGGTGGAGGCCAAGCACATCTTCACCCAGGGCAACACGGTGATCGTGGAGGGCGTCTTCACCGGCACGCACCACGGCACGCTGACGACGCCGATGGGCGACGTGCCGGCCACGGGCCGGAAGGTCCAGGGCGAGTACATCCAGGTCCTGGAGGTCGATCGCGGCTTGGTCAAGAGACTGCACCTGATCTACGACCAGGCTCAGCTGATGACCCAGCTCGGCCTGGCTCCCGCACCACCCCCGCAGGTGTACAAGACAACCTCGTAGCAGCTCAGACGGGGTGGGGACCCGGGCCGTCGGAGCCCGGGTCCCCGGCGGCGGTGTAGAGTATTCCGGACATGGAAACCCAAAAACTGAGCTTCGAGGATTTCAAAAACATCGTCGTCGAGCGCCTGGGCTGCGAGCCCGAGCAGGTGACGATGGACGCCTCCTTCCAGGAGGACCTGAATGCCGACTCGCTCGACCTCGTCGAGCTGATCTACGCGTTCGAAGAGAACACTGGACTGGAGATTCCCGACGAGGACGCGGAGAAGATCACGACCGTCGGGCAGGCGTGGGAGTACATCCAGGAGAAGGCCGGCTCATAGCACAGCCGCAGGCCGCACCCCTGGCCCAATCCCTAGAGCTGCTCCAGCAGAAGATCGGGATTCACTTCCGCGACCCCGGCCTGTTGCTCGAGGCGGTGACGCACAGCTCGTTCGCCAACGAGAGCCCGCACCTCTCGCCCCGGGACAACGAACGCCTGGAGTACCTGGGCGATGCGGTCCTGCAGCTGATCACGGCCGAGTACCTCTACAAGCATCATCCCGGGGCGAGCGAGGGCGAGCTCACCCAGACGCGGTCGGCCATGGTCAACACCAACACGCTGGCCCATCTCGCCGAGGAGCTCGACCTGGGCAGCTACCTGTACCTCGGCAAGGGCATCGCCAAAGGCGGCGGGCGAAGCCTGAAGTCGCTGCTCGCCAACGCGTTCGAGGCGGTGCTCGGTGCGGTGTTCCTCGATGCCGGCTACGGCGCGGCCTACCACTACTACCTGAACCGATACCGATCGCTGCCGGCACCCGCCCGCGACGAGAACTTCAAGGGCCGCCTGCAGCAGGTGGCGCAGGAGCGCTTCGGCGCAACCCCGTTCTACGACAGCGAGGGAGCGCGAGTCGGCGACCATCGCGAGTACACGTCGGTCGTGTTCGCCGGCGCCGACCCGCTGGGCACCGGGCACGGGGCGAGCAAGCAGGAGGCGGAGCAGGACGCCGCCCGGGCGGCGCTCAAGAGCCTGCTCGGATCGGTGACCGAGATCGCCGGCGCCAAGCCCGCCAAGACCCCCAAGCCGCGCGCGCGTCGCGCCCCGCGAAGCCGGGCCGCGGCGGCCGCGGAACCCGCCGCACCCGTGCTCGAGGTGGTTGCGATCGATTCAGAGCCCCATCCCGAGGCCCATTCGGAGCCCCACCCCGAGCCCCCACCGGAGCCCCAGCCTGAGCCCGCGGTCGAGGCCGCGCCGCCCGCTCCGCCCGCGCCGCGCAGCCGGCAGTTCGGAGAGCCGCTGGAGTAGGGGGTGCGCCCGGAGATGTTCGCCGGATCCCCGGCCGCACATTCTGATTTCCACATGTTGTGCCCGAGGGGCGGTCGACCCCCATATCTGCTACGTTAGGGCGAACTTGTTCCTTCGCTCGCTGAGCCTGCTGGGCTTCAAGACCTTTGCCCGGCCGACCGAGATCCGATTTGAGGGCGGCGTGACCGCGATCGTCGGGCCCAACGGATCGGGCAAGACCAACATCGTCGACGCCCTGAAGTGGGTCCTGGGTTCAGGCCAGGCCAAAGACCTCCGCGGGAAGAAGATGGAAGAGGTCATCTACGCCGGCGGCGAGCGGCGAGCTCGCGCTGCGTTCGCCGAGGTCACGCTCGTGTTCGACAACACGGCCGGCCGGCTGCCCGTCGACTACCACGAGGTCGCCATCAAGCGGCGCGTGGAGCGGGATGGCGTGAGTGACTACTTCCTGAACGGCAGCCGCGTGCGCCGTCGCGACCTCATCCACCTGCTCTCGTCGACGGGCCTGACCGTGGACTCGTACGCGATCATCGGCCAGCACGACATCGAGTCGATCGTGACCTGCTCGCCGGCCGAACGGCGGCAGCTCCTCGAAGAGGCCGCGCAGGTTCGCGGGGTCAAGACCCGCCGCCATGAGGCCACGCAGCGCCTGACGGAGCTCGCCGCCAACCTGCTCAGGCTCGAAGACCTGAAATCGGAGATCGAGCCCCGCCTCGAGATCTTGAAGGCCCAAGCCGAGGCCGCCCGGGAGGCGTCGGAGGCGTCGTCCCGGCTCGAGCTGCTGCGGGGCAGCATCATCTGGGAGGAGTGGCGCGAGGCGCGCGACGCGCACCGGCGCGCGGCGTCGCAGGCCCAGTCGCTCGATCGGCGCCTGGCCGAGGCTCGCGACCTCGCCCAGTCCGCCGAGGCGGAGTTCCAGTCATGGCGAGCGGACGTCCAGGCGGCGCAGGACCGGCGCCTGGCCCGGCAGCGAACCCTGGGCCGGCTGCGCCTGGAGGTGGCGGAGGCGGACCACGCGCGGCAGCTGGCGGACGCAAGGGCGCAGAACCAGCGAGCGCTGGCGCAGGCCGCCCGCCGCGAAGAGGTCGAGAACCGGACGTTGGCCGTCGCGGCCGAAGCGCTTCGAGCTCAACTCACGCTCGAGGCCGGGCAGGCGAGGCAGGCCCTGGAGGCGGTGCCGGAGGCGCCGCCCCTCCCCGTGGCTTTTGACCCCGACCGGACGCAGCAAGCGCGGCGCGCCGCCGAGCAGGCTCGCCGTGCGGTGGCCGCGGCAGCCTCGGCCCTGTCCGGGCTGCGCACGCGACGGGAATTCCTCGAGGAGCAGGCCGCCCGGATGAACGCGCTGGCCGCGGCGGCAGAACAGATCCCGGCCGCCGAGGCGGAACTCGCGCGCGCGAAGGCGGCGGCGGCCTCGGCAGAGGCGGCGGCGGTGATGGTCGCCAGGCTTCGCTCCGAGCTCGAAGGGCTGGACGCTCTGCGTCCCGAATCGGGGCCCGGACTGGTGAGGCTCAGCGACGTGCTGACGCCGGAACCGGGCTACGAGGCGGCGCTGTCCGCGGTCCTGGGCCCGCTCGTGGATGCTCTAGTCGCCCGCGACGAGGCTGGAGGGGTGGCCGCCGCGGAGCACAGTGACCATCAGCGCACGGTGCTCTTCCCGGTGGCGGCGGCGGCATCAGTGCCGGCCGGGTCGCTTCTCGACCATGTCACCTGCGGCGCGGGCTACGAGCTCGTCGCCAGGCGCCTGCTGGGTGGGGTGGTGGTGGGAGAGCACGTCACGCTCGAAGGCGTCTACCACGAGGCCGGACTGATTCGGGCCGGCTCGGATTCACGCGTTGCCATCGATGCGAGACGCAGGCGGCTGCGCGAACGGATCCAGGCCCTCGAGCCGGAGGTGTCCCAGGTGGACGAGGCGGTCCGCCGGCTGAAGCGGTGCGATACGACGCTCGCCGACCTGCGCTCGCGCGCGGCGGGCGCGGCGCGCTTGGAGGAGACCACCCGGCTGCTCGAGGCGGCGCGCGCCGCGGAACGAGGCGAGGAGTCCAAGCTACCGGAGCTGGAAACAGCCGCCGCCGCCGCCGAGGATCACGCCGCAGCGGCGGCGAGGGAGTTGGAGGCCCACCTCGCGGCGCTGGGCGAACATCGGGCGTCGACGCGCCAGTCCGAGCTCGAGCGAGCGCGATGGCGCGACCGTGTCGACGACCTGCAACGGCGGCTGGCCTCGGTGGGGGAGGACCAGAGCCGGCTGGCGCGCTCGGCTGAGGAACGGCGCACGCGCGCCGCCGAGGCCGAGTCGGCGGCCGCCACGGCCGCCGAGGCGCTGCCCGCGCTGAGCGCGGCCGCGGAGGCGGCGAGGACGGCGCTGGTCGCCACCGAGACCGAATCGCCGGAGGACGAGGCCGAGATGGCCGAGGGCGCCCGGCGGCTGGTCGCCCTGGACGAGGCGCGCGTCGATGCCCGGCTCAAGGCGGGCACGCTGGAGGGCAACCTCGGGCTCATCGTCCGTGAAGCCGAGCTCCTGCAGGCGCGGATGGAGGAGATACGTTCGAGGATGCCCGACGGCGTGGCCCCGGAGGAGGTCCCGGGCGGCAAGGCGCGTGAGCGCGAGATGCGCGCGCTGGAGCGCCGCCTCGAGGAGATCGGTCCGACCAACGCGCTGGCGGAAACCGAATGCCGCGAGCTGGAAGAGCGGTTCAAGACGCTGCATGCGCAGCTCGAGGACATCGCCGCCGCGCGCGCCGACCTCGAGCAGCTCATCGGCAAGCTGCGGGAAGAGGAGGAGTTGCGTTACGAGGCGGTCTTCGGCGCGGTCGCCGCCAACTTCCACGAGTACTTCTCTCAGCTCACGCCGGGTGGGCGCGCAACGCTGAAGCACGCGGACGGTGACGAAGGGCCCCGGTCCGGCGTCGAGATCCTCGTCCAACCGGCGCGCAAGCGGCTGCAGAATGTCACCCTGCTGTCCTCTGGAGAGCGATCGCTGGCCGCGCTGGCGCTGGTGCTTGCGCTGGACGAGGTCAACCCGAGCCCCTTCACCGTTCTCGACGAGGTCGACGCCGCGCTCGACGACGCCAACGTCGATAGGTTCGGCGAAATGCTGGCACGGCTTGGGGCGCAGCGCCAGTTCCTGGTCATCACGCACAACCACGTGACGATGTCTCATGCGGCGACCCTTTACGGCATCCACCTCGACGAGAGCGGTTCATCGCACCTGGTGTCCGTCCGCCTGGAGGACATTCGCAAGCCCGCCGCCCAGACCGCGACCGCGGCCCAGGCGGGCTGAGGCAACGTCCGCGAGCGTCTGGAGCCGGGTCACCGGTCGCACGCGCAGCGTGCTCTCCGCCGGGCTTCGCTCCCTGAGCCCGCCGCTGGCGGCGGGCTACTACCAGGAGCTGGAAGAGCTCCTGCTCTCGGCCGACCTGGGCCCGGCGATGGCCGCTCGACTCGCCGCCGGGGTGCGGGCTCGCACGCCGCGCACGCGGGACGAAGCCGTGGACGCGTTGGTGGCGGTCGCCCTCTCGCTGATGTCGACCCGCCCCCGAACGCTCGAGCTGAGCGGCCGCCCGGCCTGCATTCTGCTCTATGGCATCAATGGCGCCGGCAAGACGACGACGATCGGCAAGCTCGCGCACCGGTTGCGGGCCATGGGCCACCAGCCGCTGGTGGTGGCGGCGGACACGTATCGCGCGGCCGGAATCGAGCAGATGGTGGCTTGGGCCGAGCGCGCCGGCGTCTCGCATTTCGAGGGCACGCGAGGCGCGGACCCGGCGGCGGTGGTGTTCGACGGCCTGCAGGGGGCCCGCGGCCGGGGCAGTGACGTCGTGCTCGTGGACACCGCGGGCCGGCTGCAGACGCAGCGCAATCTCCTGGAGGAGCTGGCCAAGATCGGCCGGGTGGCGAGCAGGGCGCTCGACGGCGCGGCCTACGAGTCGCTGCTGGTCCTGGACGCGGTGCTGGGCCTGACCAACCTGGTCCAGGCGCGGGCGTTCAACAAAGCCGTCCCGATCACCGGCCTGGTGCTGGCGAAACTCGACAGCAGTGCCAAGGGCGGCGCCCTCATCGCCATCGAGTCGGAACTCGGCGTGCCGGTGAAGCTGGCGGGCGTGGGGGAGGGCATCGACGACCTGGCGCTCTTCGACCCCGACGCCTACCTGCGGTCCTTGTTCGAGAGTTAGCCTCGATGCCTCTAGCCGACCCCCACTGCCACACCATCGCCTCAGACGGCATGGTGACGCCGGCGGAGCTCGTCGATGCGGCGGTCAAGGCGAAGCTCGATCTCATCGCCGTGACCGACCACGACACGATGGTCTCGGTGGCCGAGGTCCAGCAGCGCGGCGAAGACGCCGGCTTGACGGTGGTCGCCGGGCAGGAGATCACCACGAAGGGGCCGGCGCAGACTCACATCATCGGCTGGTTTCTGGAGCAGCCCGTGCGGCGTGGAATGACGCTCGAGGACACGGTTGCGGCCATCCACGACCAGGGCGGGCTGGCGATCGTTCCGCACCCCTTCATGCCGGTTTATTTCGGCTCGATCCAGCCCGGCATGCTGCGCCGCCTGCTCGAGCGTCACCACGTGGATGGCATCGAGATGATGTTCACCGTCCCCATCGGGGCACGGCGGAGACGCCGGCTCGACGAGTTTTACGCGCACAACCGCGAGCGCCTGGGGGCTCCGATCGGCGGCAGCGATTGTCACTTCGGGGCGCATGACATGGGACGCGTGCTCACCGCGTACGACGGCGATTTTCGGACCGCGGTGCGGCTGCGCGCGACGGCGCCGCGGCTGGGTCGCGCGTCGGACCACATTCCAATCGGGTTGGTGATCCGCCAGCAGTGGCGCGCGCTGGTGGAGCTGCCGATCAGGCGGTTGAGCGGCCGGCTCTGAACGCCACCGAACCGTCGGGGCGGGGCGCTATGCCCCGGCCAGCTCGAGCAGAGCTTCGTGCACCCTCGGGCTCGCCGCCAGGATGTTCCCGGTCTCGACCCAGCTGTCGCCGCCCGACCAATCCGTGACCCGGCCGCCCACCCCGATCACCAGCGCGGCGCCGGCGGCAACATCCCACGTGTTCAGGTTGAGCTCGAAAAAGCCGTCAAACGTGCCCGCCGCCGTCCAGGCGAGGTCCAGAGCGGCGGCTCCGGCGCGGCGCAGATCCTCGAATCGCCGCAGCGCTCCCTCCATCACCGGCCGGTAGCGCGGCAGCAGCTTCTTGTTTCTGAAAGGGAAGCCGGTGGCCACGACCGCGCGCGCCGGGTCGCCCGCCGGCAGGCGCGGCAGCTGCTCGCCGTTCAGGGTTGTCCGTCGCCCCTGCGCGGCCGTGAACTCGGCTTTGAGGAACGGTGCGATCACCACCCCGAGGACCGGCAGGCCGGCATCCAGCAGCCCGACCGAAACGCCGACCACGGGAAATCCGCGAGTGAAGTTGGTCGTGCCATCCAGCGGGTCGACGGCCCACATCGTCCCGGCGCGCTTGCCTCCGCGCTCTTCCGCCAGGACGGCGATGCCCGGTGTCTCGCGCGCCAGGACCTCGAGAATCGCGGCCTCGGATTGGCGGTCCGACGCGGTCACGTAATCCCCGGCCCCCTTCAGGTCCGCCGGTCCGCCGGGCCGGGGCAGCCCGCCTTCCGAGAGCACACGGGCGCCCGCGCGGGCGGCGCGCAGAGCCACCGGGAGAAGCTCGCTCAGGCCTTCTTGTCCTCGAGGCCGAGCCCGAACATCGCTTCCAAGTCGTGGGCCGAGAACTGCTGGAAGGCCACCATGGTCTGGGTGCGGTCAATCCCCTCCAGGGCGGTCAGCCGGTGCGCCACCACATTGGCCAAGTCTTCATGCTCGCGCACCCTGACGATGGCGACGAAGTCCCATTCGCCGGTCACCGTGTAAACCTCGGCGACGCCTTCGACGTCGGCGAGCTCAGAGCCCAGATGAGCCAGCCCGGCGCGAGTGGATTTGACGAGTATGAACGCGGTGAGCATCAGGTCTGGCCCAGATTCTAGTCCTGGTAAGCTGTCAAGGCATGGCACTTGACACCCTCCAGGCTCGCGGCCGGACGCTGGCCCTGTTCGAGCGCTACGGGGCGCTGCTGACCGAGCACCAACGTGAGATCCTCGACCTCTACCTGCGAAGCGATTGGTCGCTCGCCGAGATCTCCGCCCACCAGGGCACCTCGCGAGCGGCGGCCCACGACATCGTCCGGCGCTCCACCCAGGCGCTGCAGGAGTACGAACGCAGGCTGGGCCTCCTCGCCGAGTCCGCCCGGCGCCACCGGGCGCTGGAGGGCCTGGAACGCGAGCTCGGCGGCTTGAAGCGTCGCCTGGCCAGGCTGGAGGCGGCGCTCTGATGTTCGAAGCCCTTGGCGAGCGGCTGGCCGCCGCCCTCAAGAAGATCTCGGGCCGCGGGGTGCTGCGCCCTGAGGACGTCGATGCCGGGCTTCGTGAGGTGCGCCTCGCCCTGCTGGAGGCGGACGTGAACTTCAAGGTGGTCAAGGAGTTCGTGGAACGGGTGCGCGCGCGATTGCAGGGCGCCGATGTGGCGCCGGGGCTGACCGCGCCGCAGCAGGTGGTCAAGGCGGTCAACGTCGAGCTGGTCGAGCTGCTCGGCGGCAACTCCGAGGGGATCCGATACGCGTCGGCGCCCCCGACCGTGATCATGCTCGCGGGCCTCCAGGGCTCGGGCAAGACCACCACCGCGATCAAGCTGGCCCTGCTGGCACGGCGCGAGGGCCACAAGCCCCTGCTCGTGGCGCTGGACCTGCGGCGCCCGGCCGCGGTCGAGCAGCTGCGCACCCTGGCCGAGCAGGAGGACGTCCCCTTTCACTCGGGTGCCGGCGCCGTCGAACAGATCGCGACCGCCGCGATCCGGGAAGCGCAGCGGCTGGTCTGCGACGTGGTCATCCTGGACACCGCCGGCCGGCTTCACCTGGACCCCGACCTGATGGAGGAGCTCAAGCGGCTGAAGGCTGCCGTGCCCGTGACGGAAACCCTCTTGGTCGCCGATTCGATGACCGGCCAGGAAGCCGTGAGGGTGGGGGAGGCATTCGGCGGCGAGGTCGGCGTGGACGGGGTGATCCTGACCAAGCTCGACGGTGACGCGCGCGGCGGAGCGGCGCTGTCGCTGCGGGTCGCGACGGGCCAGCGCATCCGTTTCGCCGGCACCGGGGAGAAGCCGCACGACCTGGAGGTCTTTCACGCCGAACGGATGGCGTCACGGGTCCTGGGTATGGGCGACATGCTCACGCTGATCGAGCGAGCGGAGCGCACCCTCGACAAGGAGAAGGCGGTCGAGGTCGAGCGCCACCTGCGGTCCGGGCGCCTGAGCTTCGACGACTTCCTGACCCAGATCCGGCAGCTCCGCGGCATGGGCTCGCTGGAGGGCGTCCTCGATATGATCCCGGGTGGTGGGGCGCTGCGCAAGCAGGTCGCCGGCGCCGGGGGCACGCAGGGAACGCCACCGGACATGGAGCGCGAGGTCCGCCGGATGGAGGCGATCATCCTGTCGATGACCGCCAGGGAGCGCGCCCACCCGGAGCTCATCGACGGGGCGCGAAAACGCAGAATCGCGCGGGGAAGCGGCGTTCAGCCCGCCGACGTCAATCGGGTGCTGAAGGCGCGGGAGACGATGCAGCAGGTCGCGAAACAGTTCGGCGCCGTGAACCGCAGAGGCAAGGCCGGGGGCGTGCCCCGGCTGTTTGGACAAGGAGGCATAGGTTGGTAAAGATCAGGTTGAGGCGGATGGGGGCGAAAAAGCACCCGTTCTACCGCCTCGTGGTGGCGGACGCGCGCTCGCCGCGCGACGGCCGCTTCATCGAGCATCTCGGGTACTACGATCCGATGACCGACCCGGTGGTGGTCAAGATCGACGCCGACAAAGTCGTGCGCTGGCTCCAGCAGGGCGCTCAGCCGAGCGAAGCCGCGCGCAGCCTGTTGAAGCGGGAGGGAATTCTTGAGCGACGCTCAGAGAAGTCGACCGGCTCGGCGTGACTTTCGACGCGGTGGCCCCGGGCGCGGTTTCCGGAGTGAACGTCCTCTCGGACCGGCTGGTCCCGGCGTCGACTACCGCGCCCTGGTCGAATACGTGGCGAAGTCTTTGGCGGAGAAACCGGAAGAGGTCGAAGTCGAGGCGTTCGAGCGCGGTGGCGGCACGGTGGCGATCAAGGTCAAGCTCGCCGACGCCGACGTCGGTCGCTTCATCGGCAAGGCCGGGCGCAACATCGAGGCCATCCGCACGCTGGTGCGAGTCGCTTCGCTGCGTGACCGCAAGCGGGTCTTCGTCGACCTCGCCAACCCGTCTCTCGCCCATCCTGCGCCGCGGACGCGCACATCCGGCGGAGGGATGCCGGAGTCATGATCCGGGTCGGGCAGGTCGCCGGTCCGTACGGTCTCGACGGCGCTGTCAAGGTAATTCCCTTGACAGATTTCGAGGATCGCTTCGACGTGGGCGCCGGCGTGGTGATTGAAGGCTCTGAGCGCCACGTCGAGTGGAGCCGGCCCGGACATCCGGGTCTGGTGGTCAAGCTGCGCGGCGTCGACAACCGGACGATGGCCGAGCTGTTCCGCGGCCGCTACCTCGAGATTCCCGACCAGGCGGCGCGGCCCCTGGCCGAGGGCCGTTTCTACCACCACCAGGTCGTCGGGCTGACCGTGCTGACGAGCTCGGGCCGGCGGCTGGGCACGGTGGCCGAGGTGCTCGAGCGCCCGGCCAATGACGTGTGGGTCAGCCGCGATGGAGCCGTCGAGCATCTGATTCCGGCCACCAGGGACGCGGTCGTCGAGGTGGACGTTGCCGCCGGTCACGTGGTCGTTGCGGATTGGCTGGTGGACTTCGAGGACGCATGAGATTCGACGTCGTCACGATCTTCCCCGGGATGTTCGCGCCTGTGTTCCAGCAGGGCGTGGTCGGGCGCGCGATCGAGAAGGGGCTCGTCCAGCTGCACGCTCACGACCTGCGCGACTACACCCACGACCGCCACCGCCAGGTCGACGACATGCCGTTTGGCGGCGGGCCCGGCATGGTCATCAAGCCCGAGCCGGCAATCGAGGCGGTCGAGTCGATGCGCCCGCAGAACGCTGGCCCGGTGGTGCTCATGGAGCCCTGGGGTGAGACCCTCGACCAGCGGATCGCAAGCGAGCTGGCCGCCGAGCCCGGCCTGATCATCGTCTGCGGGCGCTACGAGGGCATCGACGACCGCGTCCGCACCGCGCTGTCGGCGCGCGAGATCTCGATCGGCGACTACGTGCTCAGCGGGGGGGAGATCCCGGCCATGGTCCTGATCGACGTGGTCGCGCGACTGATACCGGGTGTCGTCGGCGATCCCGAATCGCTCACGCAGGACAGTTTTTCCAGCGAGCCGTCGGGGTGGCCGCAGTTCACGCGACCGGCCGAGTATCGGGGCATGACGGTTCCCGACGTGCTCCTGTCCGGCGACCACGCGCGCATCCGCCAGTGGCGCCGTCAACAAGCAGCCCAAAGACATGTGTCACACACCAAGGAGTTGAAGAAGACATGAACGTGATCCAGCAGCTCGAGAAGGAGCAGCAGAAGGAGAAGGTCCCCGCCCTTCGTGCGGGCGACACGGTCAAGGTGCACGCCAAGGTCGTCGAAGGCACGCGCGAGCGCATCCAGGTGTTCGAGGGCACCGTGATCCGGGTGACCGGCGGCGGCCTGCGGCAGAACTTCACCGTCAGGCGCGTGACTCACGGAGTGGGCGTCGAGCGGACGTTCTTGATCCACTCGCCCCGCATCGACAAGGTCGACGTGCTGCGCCACGGAGACGTGCGGCAGGGCCGCCTGTACTACCTGCGTGGCAAGGTGGGCAAGGAAGCGCGCATCCGCGAGCGCAGGCGCCTGGTTCGCGAAACGCCCGCCGCCGAGGCCAAGCCCGAACCGGCGAGCACGGAGTCTGACGAATAGGCGGTTAAGACCCTGGCGCCGGCGGTCATGGCTCGCTAATGTCGAAACCGTGACGGGTCGATGAGCCGGCCGATGCTGTGGCGTTACGAGCGCATGGCCAGCGCCATGGGCTACCGGGTCGTGGCCGGGGTGGACGAGGTGGGCATGGGCCCCCTCGCCGGCCCGGTGGTCGGCGGCGCCGTCGTCCTCCCGATCGGCGTCAGGATCTCCGGCCTGGACGACTCGAAGCTGCTCACGCCGGCACAACGTGAGCGCCTGGATGGGCTGATCCGCCGGCGTGCGCAAGCCGTCTCGGTGTGCGCGGTCGACCACGCGCAGGTGGACCGCCTGGGACTCCTCCGCGCCCGGCATCTGGCCACGGCCGGCGCCGTCGCCGGGCTGGGCTTGGCGGCCGAATATCTTCTGGTCGACGCTTGGGATGTGCCCGAGGCGCCCCTGCCGCAGATGGCGGTCGTCAGGGGTGACCGCACCTGTGCCTCGATCATGGCGGCGAGCATCGTGGCGAAGGTCGCCCGCGACCACGCGATGATCGAGTACGACCGCCTGTATCCCGGCTATGGGTTCGCGGACCACAAGGGCTACGCCACCGCGGCGCACCGCGCCGCCATCCGCCGCCTCGGTCCGAGCCCGATCCATCGGACGTCATGGGCGCCGTTTCGCGAGCCGGTCCTGCTCGGGTAGAGCTCGGTCGCGCCGGCGAGAAGGCGGCGGCCGACCTGCTTCGCCGGCGCGGCTATGAGGTCGTCGGCGCGGGCTTCACGGCCAGGCGGGGCGAGCTCGACCTGGTCTGCCGGCGCGGCCGGGAGCTGGTGGTGGTGGAGGTGAAGACGCGCACCGACGGCGCGTTTGGGGCGCCGATGGAAGCGGTCGGGGCGCGGAAGCGGAGAGCGCTCATGGCGGCGGCGGCCGAATACCGTGCGCTGGCGGACTGGCGAGGGCCGATCCGGTACGCGGTGGTCGGCCTGACGGTCAAGCCGGGCCCAGGCGCCGGGCGCGCGTCTCCAACCGGGGTCCCCGCGAATCGGGTGAAGGGCGCGCTTGAATTCGAGGCGGAGCTCATCGAGGATCCTTTCAGCTGACCCTCAGGTGGACGCGATGGCCTCGTCGTAGCCACGCAGGCGCACGTTCGCGATCCACAGCAGCAGGCCGACGATCGCAGCCCCACCCGCCGCCAGCACAACCCCGGCGGCCCACATCAGGCCGCCGAGAACCGGAGATGACGGCATCGGTCCGAGGTGGGCCGTGCCGCCGACCGCTTCGGCTCCGAACACGAACAGCGCAAAGGCGCCGATGCTCAGCATGCCAAACCCAAGCCCGCCGCCAAGCCCCGCCAGCGTGCCGACCAGGCCGACCGCGCGGCGCTCGTCGGTGGCCTCGAAGCGCGGGTCGATCCCCCCGGCCGAAACTCCGATGGCCACAAAGCCGGCGCCGAGCCAGATCACCAGGGCCCCCAGCTGCAGGATCTCGGCGGCGCCCCTGCCGCTGACGAGGGCGACGACGGTAATGAAGGCAACGGTGAGCGCGAGCACCGGAGGCAGGGTGAGGATCACCTTGGCCCGGATCACCTGCCACATGGTCAGTGGCGCCATCCGCAGCAGCTGGAAGCCCCGCCGCTCGCCGGGGATCGACGGTGTCGCCAGCGTCGTCGACAGGAACATCGACATGAATCCGGCCAGGAACACGTCGGTCCAGAAGCCGCCGAGGTTTCGGGAAGGCTGGCTGAGAGCGAGGCCGTAGCCGATCGGGAAGAGCACGGCGGGCAGGAGCCGGCTCAGGCGGCGGATATCGCGTCTGAACGCGAGCCAGTCCTTGCGCGCGATCGCCCGTGCCGGCGAGCCAGCGCCTCCGCCGGCGGTGCTGCCCGA
Organism: bacterium; assembly: GCA_004299235.1. Classification (NCBI taxonomy): domain Bacteria; species bacterium. The sequence continues at coordinate 208,245 of SCQL01000009.1, read as the reverse complement.
GCGCCGGGCCGTCCGCCAGAGCGCCTGTCCGCCCCCAAAGGCTCCAAGGCCGGCGAGCAGCGTGCGCTCGTAAAGGAGCGCGGCCGCCCCGACGATCAGCCCGCCGAGAGCCAGGGTGAGCAGGGTCCACGCGGCAGCCGCCGGCCAGTTGCCCGCGACGCCGGCGCTCAGCGCGTGACCCGGCCAGGCCGAAGGCAGCCCGTCGACGCGGTGGGCGACCGAAGTGAGGCTGGCCAGGTCGGGCCGCCGGCGGCTCGAGAAGGACTGCCGCAGGCTCAGGTTCCAGGCCAGGTAGAAGCCGGCGCCGGCGAGGCCGGCAACCGCGGCGGCGACGTCGCGCGCCAGGCGGGCGGGCACCCAGCGCAGGACGACCGACATGAGGCTCGCCTGAAATGCGGTGACGACCAGGACCTGGATGAAGATCAGTAGCACCGCCAGGACGAAATACGCGGGAGGCGCACCTGAACCGGCGCCGATCCCGAGCACGCCGGCGAGGAGGATGGCGCTGATCAGCAGGTTGGCGCTCATGGCCACGATCAGCCGGGCGGCAAAGATCTCTCCGGCACGAATCGGCGCCACCACCAGCTGCAGCAGATCGCGTCCGACAAAGAAGGCGGCGATGACAGTCGGAAATCCGACGACGAACATCAGCACCGACAGCGCGGTGAAGCCGCCGGCGAGCAGAGGGTCTCGCGCCGCGGCCAGGAACATGCCGGCGGTGGCGCCGAGGGTGAAGGCGCCGCCGCCGATGAAGACGGCCGCCACGAGGCCGAACGCCGCGAGCAGCGCCAGGCGGACGGGGCTGCGCTTCAACAGGCGGTGGCGGAGGGCGAGGAGCTCCGCCCCCAGGATGATCCGCGTCGCCGCGAACGGGTTCAGGATCCGGGTGCGAGCAGGCGCTCGATCATCTCCTTCGACTCCGGTCCGGCGGTGAGCTTCAAGAACAGGTCCTCGAGGCTCGCCTGTTCGGCGCCCGCCTGGGCGCGCAGCTCCTCCATCGTCCCGGTGGCGACGATGCGTCCTCGATCGATGATGGCGACGCGGCTGCAGAGCGCTTGAGCCACCTCGAGGATGTGCGTTGAAAGCAGCACCGTCGTGCCGCGAGTCGCGAGCTCTTCGAGCAGGTCCTTGACCAGCCGCGCCGAGCGCGGGTCGAGCCCGTTGGTCGGCTCGTCGAGCAGCAGGACGGATGGCTCCCGGATCAGGAGCGACGCGAGCCCGATCTTCTGCCGCATGCCGTGGCTGTAGGCGCCGATCAGCTCGCCGTCGCGGCCGGCGAGCTCGAAGAGTCCGAGCAGGCGCTCCATCCGCTGCCGGCGCTCCACGCCTCGCGGCATCCTGTAGAGGTCGGCGACGTAGTTCAGGAACTCAGGTCCCGTGAGGTGCGGGTGAACGAATGGCTCTTCGTCCAGGTAACCCAGCCTGGCCTTCGCCGGCAGGGGCTGCGCGAAGATGTCGATGCCCTCGATGAGCGCGGTTCCCGAAGTCGGAGTGAGCAGCCCGCACAGCATGCGCAGGGTGGTGGTCTTGCCGGCGCCGTTGGCGCCGAGAAAGCCGACGATCTCGCCGCGCCGGACCTGGAAGCTGACGCCGTCAACGGCTTTGAGAACGCCGTAGCGTTTGAAGAGGTCGCGGGCTTCGACCGCGACGGGCGCCTTCGGCGCGGGCGACGGCATCCTCAGCAGGGTACCAACGCCCGGTCAGCGGAAGTGGCGTTCCAGCTCCGAGGCGTAGCTCCTGCCCAGGGTGTCCGAGCTCGTCAGCAGCCAGTTGTCGAGCGGCCGCGTGCCGCGCGCCTTTTCCTTGGATACCAGAAGGCCGTCCATCAACCCCTCGAGCTCCTGGCGCGTCAGGACGACGTCGTGCACGAAGCGGCCCATGATGTCGCCGGCCAGGAGCGTCAGCGCCGGCGGTGCGTAGACGAAGCGCGGCCGGCGCCGGACGGCGATGGCGACGCGCTCGACGAGCTCGGTGTAGGTGAGGAGGTCCGGACCGGCGGCGTCGACCGTCACGTTGTCGGTCTGGTCCGCCGCCCACGTGGCGATCTCCGCCACGTCTTCAGCCGCCACCGGCTGGAGCTGGTGATCGCCCAGGCCCGGGACGATGAAGATGGGCACCCGTCTCAGGAGCCAGGCGATGTTGTTGATCAGGATGTCGCCGGGGCCGAAGACGAGCGTCGGGCGCACGATCGCCCACTTGAGCCCGGATTCCCGCACCACGGACTCGGCTCGCGCCTTGCCGGCGAAGTAGTCGAGGCGCGAGTCCGGCGATGGGTTGCTGACCGAGATGTGGACCACCTTTCGGACCCCCGCCTCGGCCGCGGCTCCCATCAGGACGCGGGTGTTGGCCACCGCATCGCCGAAGCCCATGCGCCCATGGCGGAAGCGCACCCAGTAGGTGTTGTACAGGACGTCCGCTCCGCGAAGGCTGTCGACCAGCCCGGCCCGGTCGTCGAACCGGAGCGGCGCGACGTCGACCGGGAGCTCCTCTGCTCCGGGCCGGTGCGGATGGTTGGTCAGAGTGCGCACTCGGCGTTCCCGGCTGAGCAGGCGGCGCGCGATGAACCGGCCGGTGAAGCTGAAGGCGCCGGTGACGACGTCGAACCCGGCTGCCATCAGAAGGGAAACCGGGTCAGGTCATAGGCGAGGGAGCCGGGCCTGACATGACCGGAGATCACGACACGCGGGCGGTGCCGGACGGCTTCCGCGGGATGCACCTCCGGCCGCAGGCCGTTGAAGATCGGAAATCGCAGCGTCCCGTCCGGCGACCATTCCGAGTAGCGCACGCTGACGACGAGCTCCGGCCGCACCCAATGCACCGGCCTCGTCATGATCGGCGGCGGCTCGAGCGGTGAATCCTCGGTCCTGAGGTCGGCCATGGACAGCCGTATCGCGTGCATCGTGGACTCGTCGTAGCCGCCCCCGACGGTGCCGCAGGGCAGGAGCCGGCCGTCCTCGTGGTAACCCACCACCAACGCGTCGAACGGCCTGTCGCCCATCCAGCCGATGACGACGAAGTCATCGGACTTGACGGCCTTGACTTTGAGCCAGAACGGGCTGCGCTGGCCCGGCACGTAGGGGCTCTGCTTGTGCTTGGCGACGACTCCTTCGAGGCCGCGCTCGAGGCACGCTTCGAAGAGCTCGACGCCGTCCTCGTCGATGTGGCCGGGGACGAAGATGTGGCCTCCGGCCTCGACCGCTTTGCTCAAGCGCGCTCGACGGCGGATCACGGGTTGCCGGAGCAGGGGTTTGCCCTCCAGATACAGGGCGTCAAAGGCCAGGTAGGCCGTGGGGATCCGGTCGCGCAGCGCGGCGCCGCCCGCGAGGCGTTGGCGAAGGCGCGGATAATCCGGCCGGCCGTCGCTGTCGGTCGCCACGAGCTCACCGTCGATGACGCTGCCGGGCGGGATGCGTGCCGCCGCCGCCGTGACCTCGGGCAGATCCGCCGTGAGGTCGTTCAGGCCGCGGTCCTGCAGGTGGACCTGGCCCTGTGGATCTCGAAAGATCAAACAGCGCAGCCCATCCCACTTCACCTCGAACACGTATTCCGGTGAGCTGAAGGGCGCCTCGGCCGACGCCGCCTGCATCGGCCGCACCGCCGAGGGGAAGCTTTCGAGCTCGATCTGGAGCTGGCCCGCGTCCTCCATCCGGCTCAGATTAGGCCCTCACCGTTTGGGCCCGCCCGCGCCAGCCGTCGCGGGCGAGCTTTCGAGGCCCCGCACCGTGCCGCTCAGGAAGCTTTTCGGCGCGCCTTCTTGGTTTCGGTGGCGGCCTTCTCGCGCGTGGCGCGAGATTTCTTGGCGGCTTCGACCGAGGCCCGCAGCGCTTCCATCAGGTCCATGACCTTCGCTGCCTGGGGCGCGGCCGGCGCCTCGATCACCTCACCGTCGATCTTGGCCTGGACGACGCGCATCACGGCTTCGCGATACTCGTCCTTGTAGCGGCTCGGGTCGAAGGTGTCGGCCAGGCTCTCGATCAGCGCCTTGGCCATCTCGAGCTCTTTCGGGTTGATCTTGACGTCGCCGTCCAGCCCCTTCAAGCCCTCGGTCGAGCGGATCTCATCCGGCCAGTTGAGGGTGTTCATCACCAGGCCGGGCCCGGCCGGATGGAGCGCGCACAGGTGCTCGCGATCGCGCAGCGCGATCTTCGCGATCGCCATGCGCCCGGTCGCCTCCAGCGCCTTGCGCAACAGCTGATATGGCTTCTTGCCCAGATCTTCCGGCTCGATGTAGTACGCGCTCTTGAAGTACAGGCCGGGCTCGATGTCATCCGCGGGTACGAACTCTTCGATGTCGATGGAGTGGGCTGTGGTCAGCGGCAGGTTGTCCAGGTCCTTCTCATCGATGATGACGTAGCGATCCTTGCCGACCTCGTAGCCCTTGAGGATGTCGCCGTAGCTGACCTCGTGCTCACCATCGGCGCACCAGCGCTTGTAGGAGATGGGCGAGTGGTGCTCCGGACAGAGCTGCCGGAAGGACACCTTGGCGGTCGATTCGGTGGCGTTGTAGAGGCGGACTGGGATCGAGACCATTCCGAACGAGACGACGCCCTTCCACATGGATCGCGGCATGGCGACGCAGTTTACCTCCTAGACCCTGGGTTGGCTACTTTGCGTAGGTTCAGGCTGCAATGTCTCGGCTTTGCATCGCCAGCATCGACATTGCAAACCCCACGACGATTATCACCAGCATGGTCGCCAAGCCGGTGCCGTCGATTCCGGCCGCGAGCGGATTGCCGTAGAGCTTGAAAGCGGAGAGGTCTTCGACCCAGGCCGGCCACTCGAAGAGCGGGCCCACCTGGGTGACGAGGTAGCTGCCGAAGGCGAAGGCTCCCAGCAGGCCGACGGTGGCGTGCGGGTTCCAGGCGGCCAGCAGCGAGCCGGCGGCGGCGAAAACGAGCGCGAAGGGGACGAGCAGGAATGAGGCGCCCGCGAGGCGCGCGCCATTGACGTCGATCGCCTGGGCATGCGAGGCATAGCCGACGCTGAGCCCGCTGATCGCGGCCATGAACGAGGCCCCGACCGCAAACACCAAGGCCCTCTCGAGCACGATCGCAGCTCGCGATCGTGGCTGGCTGAGGATCAGCTCGAGCCGGCCGTCGGCGTCCTCGGCCGACCATCGCGCCACCTGGGTGATGGCAAAGGCCGCGAACAGCAGCTGGGCGAAGCCGAGCCAGATGAAGCCCAGGAAGGAGAGATACACGTCCCCGTGCACGAAGGCCGCGAAATAGGGCGCCAGCTCGGGGATCGAAAGCAGCGGTTCGACGATCGATTTGGTCAGCGCGACGAAGACCGCCCCGAGCGCAGCCAAGCCCAGCGCCCAGGCCGCCAGGCCGGCCCGCCCGTCGAACAGGCCGCGAACCACGGCGATCCGCCACCACCGCCCACTCGATGGGTCGTAGCTCGGGGCGTGCGACCAGGCGGGCAGGCGGAGCAGCGGCGACCCGAGGTCGCGCAACGCGAAGGCTACAGCGGCGGCGATTCCAGCCACGAGCGCGATCGCGAGCAGCGTCAGCGTCGCCCGGACGTCGAACGTGCCGCCTGGAGCGAGCGGATAGCTCAGCTCGTAGTAGCGGAACGGCGACAGCCAGCGGACTGATGACAAGGACGCGAACGTGCGGCTCAGGCTGTTGTCGAGGAAAAGAGCCAGCAGCACGACGCCGGCCGCCGGGGTCGACATCCGCGCTCCCGTGAGCTGCGCGATCAGCATGGTCAACGCGTAGCAGCTGACGGCGAGGGCGGCAAGGACGATCGCGGCTTCCACCACGGACCGCAAGCTCACCGACTCGCCGCCGTGGATGGCGGCGAGGATCAGGGCCAAGCCGGCCGCGAGGGCGGCGGCGAAGCTGCCGGCGCTGAAGGCGGCGATGCGCGACGCGACCATCGCGACGCGAGCCGAGCCGGTCGCCAGCACGGCCTCGACCAGGCCGCGTTCCTCGTCTCCTCGCGCGGCGCCGCCGGCCGAGGCCAGCGCCCAAACGGCAAACAGGATCGCGAGCCCTCCGAAGGCGCGGAACTGGACGAACCCTCCGACCGTGTCCGGCCGGATCGGCGGCGGGAGGATGACCGTCAACTGAGAGGCCAGCACCGACATGGACCGCCCGAACGCGGCTCTGTCCGCGCCGGTGCGGCCCGCGAGCTGATAGAAGGCCAACGCCTGGATGAAGCTCGAGACCAAAGCCAGCGCCGCGAAACCGGCGATGCCCCAGCGACCGAGCCGGAAGGCGAAACCCACCCCGGTCATGGGGTGGCGGCTCGGGGGCCGGCGGTATCGCTGTAGTAGCTGAGGAAGATCTCCTCGAGGCTGGGCTCGGTGCTGACCAGGTCGGTCACCGCGGCATGGTCGATGGCTTGGAGCAGGGGCTGGAAGCTGCCTCGAACCGTGCAGGTGACCCGGTGATCCATGACGTGGGCGTCCTCGACTCCGGCGGCCGAGCGGATCTGGGCTGCGGGCACATCGGTGCCCGCGGCGAACTCCAGCTCGACCCGGTGGAGGCGAATGTGCCGCAGCTCCTCCAGCTGCGCGACCTTGACGAGCCGGCCGGAGCGGATGATCCCGACCCTGTCGCACACGTGCTCGACCTCGGAAAGAATGTGCGAGGAGAGAAAAACGGTGGCTCCGCCATCGCGAGCTTCGCGCAGGAGAGCGTAGAACTCCTGCTGGTTCAGCGGGTCGAGACCGCTGGTCGGCTCGTCGAGGATGAGCAGGTCGGGCGTGTGCATGAAGGCCAGCAGGATGCCCACCTTCTGCTTATTGCCGCTCGAGTACTCTCGGAATCGACGGCTGAGGTCGAGGTCGAATCGCTCGGCCAGGCTGCGCACAACCTTCGGATCGGCGCCACCTCGCATGCCGCCGAGGTAGGCGACCACCTCCCGGCCTCGCAGGCTCCCGAACTGCGGCACGTCGCCCGGCAGGTAGCCGACCTTGCGTTTGACGGCGACGCTATCGCGGCGGCAGTCGAGTCCGAAGATGCGGGCGAAGCCGCCGGTGGGTTGAATCATGCCCATGAGGCAGCGGATGGTCGTGGTCTTGCCGGAACCATTGGGGCCGAGGTAGCCGAAGACCTCCTGCGGCGACACGGTCAGGTCGAGGTCGAACAGGCCCCGGCCGAGCCCATAGTCCTTGGACAATTTGGAGGTTCGTATCGCCGCGATCCCCACTTCGGGCATATTAGGCGCCGTGCGGTTGGGCGACCTGGAGCTTCACCTACTGGTGTCGAGCCGCTGGAAGGCGGATGGCGGCCTGATGTTCGGGGTCGTCCCGAAGGTGCTTTGGGAAAAGCAGAAGCCGGCGGACGGGAACAACATGATCGACTGTGCCTGCATCGGCCTGATCGCCCGGGTGAACGGCCGCGTCATCGTCTGCGAGACCGGCATCGGCACCAAGCTCAGCGAAAAGCGCGCGCAGCAGGTTGCGCTGCGCGAGCCCGAAGGCCTGCTGCAGTCGCTGCAGCGCCTGGGGATCCGTCCGGACGAAGTCGACGCCGTCATCACCACGCACCTGCACTGGGATCATGCCGGCGGCCTGACGCGACGCGACGCGCGGGGCGGTCTCGAGCTGACGTTCAAGCGGGCCCGGCATTTCATCCAGCGCAGCGAGTGGGACTTCGCGCTGCATCCGGACGTGCGCAGCCAGGCAGGGTACCTCACAGACGATTTCACTCCCCTCGACGAAGGCAACAGGCTCGTCGAATTCCTCGATGGGGACGCCGAGGTGCTGCCCGGGGTCCACGTCCGCCACGTCGGAGGTCACACTCCCGGCAGCCAGGTCCTGGTGCTGCGCTCCGGCGAGCTGGCCTGCGCGGTGACCGGCGACCTGGTTTGCCAGACACCCAACCTACGGGTGCCATGGACGATGTCCGCCGACATCGAACCCCTCCGGCTCCTCGAGCAGAAGGCGCGCCTGCTGGATGAGGCGGAGAAGCACCGGTGGCTACTGGTCCTGAGCCATGAACCGGACCAGCCGGCGGGGTATCTGGAGGCTGGAGGGCGCTGGCGCCCCGAGCCTCGGCTCGCCGGCTCCTGAGGGTTTAGGCCCTTAACAGCCTGGGCTGCCATCGGGCGGCCCGACCGCTACGGTCGTCCCGTGCTTGCCGCGGTCGACTCCTGCCTGCTCGTCGGTCTCGATGTCCGGCGGGTCGAGGTCCAGGCGGACATCGCCGGCGGCGAGGTCAGGTTCTTCCTCGTCGGACTGGCGGCGACCTCGGTCAAAGAGGCCCGCGAACGGGTCCGCTCCGCCATCCGCAACAGCGGCCTGGAGTTTCCGGTGCGCCGCCTGACCGTCAACCTCGCGCCGGCGGAGCTGCGCAAAGAGGGCACCGCGTTGGACCTGCCCATCGCCGTCGCCATCGCCCTCGCCAGGGCCGCCAAGCCACCGCCGCCACGGACCGCGTTCCTGGGCGAGCTCGCGCTCGATGGCGCGGTGCGCCACGTCGACGGAGTGCTGGTGGCGGCCCGAGGCCTGCGGCAGCTGGGTTTCGAGCGCATCTTCGTCCCGGCCGCCGATGCGGCCGAGGCCGCGCTGGTGGACGGGATCGAGGTGGTGCCGTGCGCCCATCTTGCCGGTGTCGTCGCCCACCTCCTCGGGGAGGAGCGGATCGAACCTCAACCCCGCTCGGAGCCGGCGCTGGATCCGGGCGGCGGTGGCGCCGAGCACGACCTCGCCGAGGTCCACGGCCAGGAGGAGGCGAGGCGGGCGCTGGAGGTCGCTGCCGCCGGCGGGCACCACCTTCTGCTGAGCGGCCCGCCGGGCGCGGGGAAGACCATGCTGGCCCGCTGCCTGCCGGGGATCCTCCCGCCGCTGGAGCTGGAGGAAGCGCTCGAGGTGGCGCAGGTGCGGAGCCTGCTTGGCGAGCTTCCCGCCAATCGCCCGCTGGACTGGCACCGGCCGTTTCGGGCGCCGCACCACGGCGTCTCGATGGCCGGCCTGATCGGCGGCGGGGCAGGGCTGGCGCTGCCCGGCGAGATCAGCCGCGCGCATCACGGAGTTCTCTTCCTGGATGAGCTGGCGGAGTTCCAGGCCCCGGTGCTCCAGGCGCTGCGCCAACCGCTCGAGTCCGGCCGGGTCGGCATCACGCGGTCGGGCGGCTCGGTCGTCTATCCCGCGCGGTTCGTGCTCGTGGCGGCGACCAATCCGTGCCCCTGCGGGTGGGCCGGCGACGGGCTGAGGGCGTGCCGGTGCACCCCGGCCCTGATCGACACGTACCAGCGCAAGCTGTCCGGTCCCCTGCTCGATCGCATCGATCTGAAGGTCGGCGTCAGGCGCGTGAGGCTCGAGACCCTGGCCTCCGAGCCGCAGGGGGAATCGTCGTCGCAGGTCCGCGAGCGGGTCCTGGCGGCCAGGCGCCGCCAGCTCGCGCGGCAAGGCTGCCTGAACGCGCAGCTGAAACCCATGCGCCTGCGACAGCTGGCCGGCCTCGAGCCGGCCTCGCGCCGGACGCTGGAGCGGTGGTCGGAGCAGCGGGGTCTGACGGCTCGAGGGTTCCACCGCGCCTGGAGGGTCGCCCGCACGTCGGCCGACCTCGAGGGGGCGGCGAACATCGGCGAGCGTCACATTCTCGAGGCGCTCGGCTACCGGCTGCACGACCTTGCCGCCTGAAGCACCACCGGCGTTGCGTGCTCGCGGCCGGTGGCCGCCCCCCGAGGGGCCGCGGGTCGCGATCGTCGGTTCGCGCCGCCCGTCACCTTACGGTGAGGCCGTCGCCGAGCAGCTCGGTGCGGACCTGGCCCGCGCCGGGGTGGTCGTGATCAGCGGCCTGGCCCTCGGCGTCGACGCCGCCGCCCATCGCGGCGCCCTCAACGGCGGCGGCATCACCGTCGCCGTCATGGGCACGGGCGTCGACGTCGTCTATCCAGCCGCGCACAGCCGGCTGGCCGAGGAGATCATCGCCGCCGGCGGAGCGCTGGTCAGCCAGTTTCCGGACGGGACCGCGCCGCGGCGTCACAACTTTCCCGCACGCAACTTCACGATGGCGGCGCTGGCGGACGTTGTCGTCGTCGTCGAGGCGGCGGAGGGCTCAGGCGCGCTCATCACGGCCGAAGCCGCGCTCGACCTGCATAAAGAGGTAATGGCGGTGCCGGGCAGCGTTTTCTCCGCGCTGTCGGTGGGCACCCACGCCCTGATTCGCGACGGCGCCGGGCTCGTGCAAAACGCGCGTGACGTGCTGGCGCTGCTGGGCCTCGTGCGGGAGGTCCTGGACGACCCCCTGGCGGCCCCGAGCCGTCTCGGTTTTGGCCTGCCGGCCGAGCGTGACGGCATCCTTGCGCATCTCTCGGACGTCCTGGCCCTGAGCGCAGCGGAGATCGCCCGAAAGCTGCAGCTGCCCGTCGCCGAGGTGCTCGGGCGGCTGACCGCGCTCGAGCTCGACGGCGCAGTGCGCCGTCACCAGGACGGCTACATTCGGGCATTGCGTCGCGGCAAACAACGGGCGTAGGATTGCGCGCCTCAGACCGGAGCCCCGGCAGCAAGCCGGCCGGTCGGAAATAACCAGGAGGCGCCCTCTCCTCGCCGGGTCTCACCCGGAGGGGCCGAGGGCCATGTTGGAGGTGCTGTGCCCGAGGGTCTGATCATCGTCGAATCCCCCGCCAAGGCGAGGACTCTGAAGCGGTTTCTCGGTGACCGCTATGACGTCCGCGCCTCGATGGGCCACGTCCGCGACCTGCCCGAGAAGGAGATCGCCGTGGACGTGGAAGCCGGCTTCAAGCCTCGCTACGAGGTGGTCGAGAGCCGGCGGAAGACGATCACGGAGCTTCGGTCGGCGGCCAAAGCGGACACCGAAGTCATCCTCGCGTCCGACCCGGACCGTGAGGGGGAGGCGATCGCCTGGCATCTCTCCGAGGTCCTGAATCTTCGCTCACCGAAGCGGATCGAGTTCCACGAGATCACCTCGGAGGCGGTCCGCAGGGCGTTGGAGTCTCCCCGCGAGATCGACATGCGACTGGTCAACGCCCAGCAGGCGCGCCGGGTCGTCGACCGGCTCGTCGGCTACCGGCTGAGCCCGTTCCTGTGGAGCAAGGTGCAGAAGGGCATCGGCGCCGGCCGTGTGTCGTCGGTCGCCCTCCGGCTGGTCTGCGACCGAGAGGATGAGATCCGAAAGTTCGTCCCGGTCGAGTCGTGGACGATCGACGTCGAGCTCGCCAAGCAGGCGAGCGGCCAGCATTTCCTCGCCCGGCTCAACCGCCCCCGCACGGCGCCGCCGGAAGGCGGTGGCGACGTCAAGTTCGAGGTCCGCACCGAAGCCGAGGCGCAGGCCATCGTGCGCCGGCTCGAGGGCGCGAGCTACCGAGTCATGGGCGTGGAGAAAAAGCGCCGGACGAAGAGCTCGAACGCGCCCTATATCACCTCGACTCTGCAGCAAGACGCCTCGAGCCGCTTGCGTTTCGCGCCGCGGCGCACCATGCGCACCGCTCAGCAGCTTTACGAGGGCATTGAGCTTGGCGACGAGGGATCAACCGGACTGATCACCTATATGCGCACCGACTCGACCCGGATCTCCGCCGATGCCGAGAGCAAGGTCAAGGATTGGATCAAGGAGAAGCACGGCGACAAGTACATCGGGACCGCGAGGGCCGTCAAGTCGAGCCCCGGGGCGCAGGATGCGCACGAGGCGATCCGGCCCACCGATGTCAATCGCACGCCGGAGTCGATCAGGCAGCACCTGAACCCGGACCAGCTCAAGCTGTACGAGCTCATCTGGCGGCGGTTCGTGGCGAGCCGGATGGCGCCTGCCGTCTACGACCAGACGCAGGCCGAGATCGAGGGCGGCGAGTACATCTTTCGCGCCAACGGCTCGGTGCTGGCGTTTGATGGCTTTTACAAGGTGTGGCCGCGCGATGAGAAGGAGGAGCCTGACCTGCCCGAGCTGGCGGCAGACGAGGCGCTCGACGATCACGGGCTCAAGCCTGAGCAGCACTTCAGCCAGCCGCCGCCGCGCTACTCGGAGGCGACGCTCATCAGGGAGCTCGAGCAGCGAGGCATCGGCCGGCCCTCCACCTACGCCCCGATCGTCGAAACCATCAAGGACCACGGCTACGTCGAGCTGAAGGAGCGCAGGCTGCATCCGACGCGGATCGGCGAGGCCGTCAACACGATCATGGTCGACCACTTCAAGGTCATCTCCGACGACGACTACACGGCGACGCTGGAGAAGCGGCTCGACGAGGTCGAACACGGGAACCAGGAATGGGTGCCGGTGGTCAGCGATTTCTACGGCCCGCTGCAGCGCATGCTCAGCGCCGCGGAAGAGGCCATGCCCGCCGACACCGATGAGGTGTGTCCTCTGTGTCACGAGGGCCACCTGGTGCTCAAGGCCAGCCGGTTCGGCCCGTTCATGGGCTGCTCGCGATACCCAAAGTGCAAGTTCCGCCGGGCGCTCACACCGGACGGCGAACCGCCGCCACCGAAACTGCTCGAAGAGGCATGCCCGCTGTGCGGCAAGCCGCTGCAGCTGCGCTCCGGCCGATACGGCGAGTTCGTCGGCTGCTCCGGGTACCCGGATTGCAAGTACATCAAGCGCGACGCCTCGCAGACCGAGGCCAAACCGACCGGCGAAAAGTGCCCGCAGTGCGGGGAGGGGCAACTCGTCGAGCGCACCGGGCGGTACGGGCCGTTCGTCGCCTGCTCCCGCTATCCCGAGTGCAAGTACCGCGCCAACATCGGCAAGGACGGCAAGACGCGCGAGGGCCCCAAAATGCTGGACGAGCCGTGCCCGGTGTGCGGCAAGCCGATGGTGGAGCGGCGCGGCCGGTACGGGACGTTCAAGTCCTGCTCCGACTACCCCAAGTGCCCGGGTCCGAAGGGGGCCAAGAAGGCCGAGGCCTAGACCGCAAGGCGTTCGCGTAACGTTCGGGAATACGGTGGTTGCTGAGGCCATGAGAGCACGGGCGCTTCTGGCGGGCGCAACGCTGCTGACGCTCTCCTGCGGCCAGGTGGCGATTTCGACGGTGCACAGCCCGTACCCGAGCGCGTCGTCGAGCCGGGTGGCCGGCGCTTCCCCGGGTGCAGGCCCGTCTCCGCAGGCGCCGCATTACGGGCTCCTGCTTTCGGCGGGAACCCTCGAGGTGATCCGCCCCGATGGTGGCGTCGCGGCGAGCGCGACGGTCGCCGCACCGTCCTTCCAGTCTTGCGGTCAGGGCGTGGGCGCGGTGCTGCAGCCGCCGGTGAGCGCCACCTCAGACGAGGTGTTCTTTCGTGACGGTGACACGCACATCCGCTACCTGAGCCCCGACGGCCGCACGGGCGACGCGACCACGGTCCCGGGCGGCGCGACGACCATCAGCTTCTTCTCGGTCAGCCCGGACGACCAACGGATCGCCGTCGTGGTCGAGGACATGTCGGCGGCGAGCGCCATCGGGCTGAGGCTGTACGTCGAAGACCTGCATGGCCGCGGCCACCACGTGGACATCTACAGGGCGAGCGTGCCCGAAGGCAAGGGCGCGACCACGCTGTGGCCGATGGGGTGGCGTCAGGGCCGGCTGGTCATGGCGGTATGGGCGGCGTGCACCTTCGAGCAGGTCCCGTATCCCCAGGAATGGCATGTCGTCGACGCGGCGACCGGGGCGCGGCAGGCGACGATCGGCAACGTCGGCTGCGTCCCCAGCATCTGGCCCTCGGCCGCCGGGGTCGCCTGCGTGGACTCCACGCAGGCGCGCATCTACGACTGGACGGGAAAGCTCAAAGCGATGGTCGCGACGCAGGTCGGGCAGGCGGAGCTCTCGCCCTCAGGTCAACGGCTGGCAGCTGCCGGCAGCGGGGGAATGGGCGACCCGTCGCCGGCCACGACCGCCTTCAGCGTCGACGGCAGCTCCTCGGTGACGACCCCCGGACACATGGCCTGCCTGTGGATCGACGAGGACCATCTGCTCGCCCCCGACGCGGTGATCACGTTGCCCTCCGGCGCCGCGACCCCGCTGGACGCCAGCGGCGTCTGCGCCGGCCGGTTTCCCGGGGGCCTGTGAGTGGGTATACTCCCTTGGCCAGTCGCGCTCGGCGCGGTTGAGTTAGCACGTCCGGGGCAAAGCCCCTGTCCTTCGCAAGAAGGCCGGAACCGGGCGGAAGTTCAACAGGGAGGCAATCCAACGTGGCTCAAGTAACGCTGAAGCAGCTGCTGGAGGCAGGTGTCCATTTCGGCCACCAGACCAGCCGCTGGAACCCGAAGATGCGGGCCTACATCTTCACGGCCCGCAACGGCATTCACATCATCGACCTGCAGAAGACGGTCCGGCTGCTCGACGAGGCGTGGGACTTCGTCCGTGGCGTTGCCGCCAGCGGGCGCCCGGTGCTGTTCGTCGGCACCAAGAAGCAGGCGCAGGAGACCATCCAGACCGAGGCCGCGCGCTGCGGCATGTACTTCGTCAACCGGCGCTGGATGGGCGGCATGCTGACCAACTTCAGCACGGTGAAGAAGCGCATCGAGCGCCTGCAGGGGCTCCGCAAGATGCAGCAGGAAGGCCAGTTCGAGCAGATGACGAAGAAGGAGGCGAAGCGCCTCCAGGACGAGCTCGACCGGCTGATGTTCCATTTCGACGGTATCGCCGACATGAAGCGGCTCCCGGGGGCTCTGTACGTCGTCGATCCCCGCAAGGAGCACATCGCGGTCACCGAGGCGAACCGGCTCAAGATCCCGGTCGTTGCGATCACCGACTCCAACTGTGACCCGGATCTGATCTCCTACGTCATCCCGGGCAACGACGACGCGATCCGCGCCGTCAAGCTGCTGACCGGAAAGATCGCCGACGCGTGCCAGGATGGTCGCCAGGAAGCGCAGGCACGCGGCGAGATCCTGCCTGAGGTGGAGGAGCGCGAGTTCCTCGAGACGCCTCGATACGAGGAGATCGAGGAGTACCTGGAAGATGAGGAGGACTACCTGCCGACGGTTTCGGAAGAGGAGTTCATTGGCACCGCCGCCGACGAGGAGGAGGTGCGCTAGTGGCGCAGGTATCCATGGATCTCGTCAAGAAGCTGCGCGAGCTGTCCGGCGCGGGGATGATGGACTGCAAACACGCGCTGGAAGAGGCCGAGGGTGATGTCGACAAGGCCTACACGATCCTGCGGGAGAAGGGCGTCGCCAAAGCCGCCAAGCGCGCCGGCCGGTCGACCGGCCAGGGCGTGGTCGAGGCTTATCTCCACAAGCTCGGCGACGACTTCCCGCCCCAGGTCGGCGTGCTCATCGAGGTCAACTGCGAGACCGATTTCGTCGCCAAGGGCGACGACTTTCGCAAGCTGGCGAAGGAGCTTGCCCTCCAGGTTGCGGCCACTAGTCCCCGGTGGGTCTCGCGCGAAGAGGTGCCGGACGAGGTGCTCGTCGCGGAAAGAAACCTCTACGAGGCGAAGGCCGAGCAGGAAGGCAAACCAAGTCAGGTGATCCCCAAGATCGTCGAAGGCCAGGTCGAGAACTTCGTCAAGGAGACCTGTCTGCTCGAGCAGCCCTACTGGCGCGATCCCAAGCACACCGTGCACGACCTGGTCGCGGAGCACATCTCCAAGCTCCAGGAGAACATCACGGTGCGACGCTTCGCGCGATTTAACATCAGGGAATCCTGATCCGCCCGACGGCCGGCTCGCGCAAGGCGTGCGACCGCCAGGCCCGCGCAGGGCGCACTATCACAACGGCGCGCGCAGGGCGCACTATCACATGACGCAAGAAGTGGGGGATCGCTCGCCGAAGTACAACCGCGTTCTGCTCAAGTTGAGCGGTGAAGCCCTCGGCGGCGCGCGCGACTACGGCATCGACCTCGAAGTCGTGCAGACGATCGCGATCCAGGTCAAACGCGTGCACGAGATGGGCGTGCAGACCGCGCTCGTCGTGGGTGGGGGCAACATCTTTCGCGGCCTGGCCGCCAGCGAGCGCGGCTTCGATCGCGCGACGGGCGACTACATGGGAATGCTGGCCACGGTCATCAACGCCCTGGCGCTGCAGGACGCGCTGGAGCGCACGGGCATCCCGGCGCGCACCATGACCGCCATCCAGATGCCCCAGGTGGCCGAGCCGTACATCCGCCGGCGCGCGGTGCGCCATCTCGAGAAGGGCCGGGTGGTCATCCTCGCCGCCGGCACCGGCAACCCGTACTTCACCACCGACACCACCGCTGCGCTGCGGGCGGTGGAGATCGAGGCCGACGTGATCCTCAAGGCGACCAAGGTGGACGGCGTCTACACCGCCGACCCCAAGCGCGACCCGACCGCGGTCAAGCTCGAGCGCCTCGGCTATCTCGAGGTGCTCAACCGTGGCATCGAGGTCATGGACAACACGGCGCTGACCCTGTGCATGGACAATGATGTGCCGATCGTGGTGTTCAATCTGCTGGTGCCGGGCAACATCGAGCGGGTCGTCCTGGGCGAAGAGATCGGGACCCTGGTCGGGGCGGCGGCGGGATGATCGACCCCATCCTGCGGGAGGCCGAGGCGAAGATGGCCAAATCGGTGGACCACTTCGCGGCGGAGCTCGCCACCATTCGCACCGGCCGGGCCAATCCCGCGTTGATCGACAAGGTGATGGTCCCCTACTACGGCACCTCCACGCCACTCAACCAGCTGGCGCAGATCAGTGCTCCGGAGCCGAGACTGCTCGTCGTGCAGGTTTACGACAGGAGCCAGATCGGCGCCGTGGAAAAGGCGCTGCGCACCAGCGAGCAGGGTCTCAACCCGGCGAGCGACGGCCAGGTCATCCGCGTGCCCATCCCGCCGCTCACGGAGGAGCGGCGCAGGGAGTACGTGAAGCTCGTCCGCCAGAAGGCGGAGGAGGCACGCGTCGCCATCCGCAACGTCCGGCGCGACGAGATCCACCGCGTCGACCAGATGCAGAAATCGGGCGAAGTGGCCGAGGACGACTCCAAGCGCGCGCATGCCCGGCTGCAGAAGATCACCGAAGTCCAGATCGAGAGGATCGATGCCCTGGGGGCGCGCAAGGAGTCCGAGGTCATGGAGGTCTAGAGGCGCGAGGGGACCAGCATCCTCCGAGCCCCCGGTGTGACGTCTCGCCCGGCGAACCTTGGCTGGGCGCGGCCGACCGCCGGCCCGGGGCGCCACTCTGGGTACGCTTTGAGGGACTTGGACTCTCAGGTTCCCCGGCACATCGGGATCATCATGGACGGGAACGGGCGCTGGGCCCGCCGCCGCAGCCGGCCCACCAGCTTCGGCCATCGGGCCGGCGTGCGCGCGATCAAGCGAGTGCTCGAGGGATGCGAGCAGCTCGGCGTGGAGGTGCTGTCCGTCTACGCATTCTCAACCGAGAACTGGACGAGGCCTCGCGCTGAGGTTCGGGCGCTGATGCGGCTGTTCCACGAAACGATGCAGCGAGAGATCGACGAGATGCATCGGCGTGGGGTCCGTATCGTGGTCAGCGGCCGCCGCGACGAGCTTTCCCCCCGCATGCGTGAGCGCATCGACGAGGCGATGGCACGGACCGCTCGCAACACCAACGGCGTGCTCAACGTCTGCCTCAACTACGGCGGCCGCGCCGAGCTCGTCGACGCGGTGCGGCAGCTGGTGGCCGACGGAATGGCGGCGGGCGATATCGACGAAGCGGCCATCGCCTCGCGCCTGTACAACCCCGACCTCCCCGACCCCGACCTCATCATCCGCACGGCCGGTGAGAGACGCGTGAGCAACTTCCTCCTCTGGCAGGGGGCCTATGCGGAGATGCTGGTGACCGAAACCTTGTGGCCCGACTTCGATCTCGACGACCTGAAGGCGGCGATCGCGGACTACGCCGGGCGCGTGCGGCGCTTCGGCGGCCGGCCCGACTTGGGCGGTACGCCTGAGCCCATGGCCCTTGCCCCGCAGGAGGGAGGGCCGGGATGGGGGGGCGGAGCCGCCGCCGACCCCGGGCGGCGGTGACGGCCCAATCCCGCTCGCTGACGGGGGGCTGGAAGCCCAGCCCGTTGATGGTCCGCATCCTGAGCGCGTTCGTGATCCTGGCGATCGTCATCGGCCTGGCGCTGGCGGGAACGTACGGTGCCTACGCGCTGGTGGTGCTGCTGGCCGGGCTCGCGCTGTGGGAATTTCGCGGCCTGTCGGAGGCGATGGGCTCGCGCGCACCAAGCTGGCTGCTCTTCCCGCTGGGTGCCTTCTTTGCCTTCAGCGGCACGGCGCTGAAGCAGATCGACGTCACCTTGGTCCTCGCGCTTGCGCTGGTGGGCGGGCTGGCGGCGTTCCTGGTGGTGCCCGGCCGCCGCCAGGGCCTCGGGCGGTGGGCGATGGGGATGGCCGGCGCCCTGTACATCGGAATGCCGTTCAACTACTACCTGCTGCTCTACACGTCAAAGCCGAACGGCCTGGTCTGGGCTCTCTTCACCATCTTCGCCGTCGTCGTCAGCGACGCCGCCGCCCTTCTCGTCGGCAGCCGTATCGGGCGGACTCCGTTCTTCTCGACGATCAGCCCGCACAAGACGGTTGAGGGCGCGGTGGCGGGAGTGCTCGGTGCGGTGGTGGTGATGCTCACGGGCGTCTCAGGCGTCCTCGGCCTCTCGCCTTTCCACGCGGTCTTG
Organism: bacterium; assembly: GCA_004299235.1. Classification (NCBI taxonomy): domain Bacteria; species bacterium. Next base: position 189,762 of record SCQL01000009.1, on the reverse strand, counting down.
CTCGGAGTGCTGATCGGAGGCAGCGCCGAGGTCGGCGACCTCGTCGAGTCTCAGATGAAGCGCATCGCCGAGGTCAAGGACTCCTCGCACCTCATCCCGGGCCACGGCGGTGTCCTGGACCGGCTGGATTCGATCCTGTTTCCCCCGATCCTCGTCTACTTCTACGTGACGATGTTCCACCTCCTGGGATGACCCGACCGATCAACGTCGCCGTTCTCGGCGCCACGGGCTCGATCGGCCGGCAAACCCTGGACGTCATCGACCGGAATCCCGCTCGCCTACGGCTCTTCGGCCTCACGGAAGGCAGGCGCTCGACCAGGCGCAGCGCGGAGCACGTGGTGCAGGGAATGGCCGGGGAGAAGGACTTTGACGCCCAGGTGGAGGCGATGGTGACCGATCCACGGTGCGACCTGGTCGTGGTCGCCATCCCCGGCGCGCGCGCCCTGGCGCCGACCATGGCCGCGCTGCAAGCCGGCAAGGAGGTGGCGCTGGCGACCAAGGAGGTCCTGGTGATGGCCGGGGCCCTGGTCATGAAGGCGGCCGGCGAGCGGGGCATCCGCCCGGTCGATTCCGAGCACAGCGCGATCTGGCAGTGCCTTTGGGGCGAGCGTCGCGAGAGCGTGAAGCGCCTCATCGTCACCGCCAGCGGCGGCCCGTTCTGGGCTCACCCGGACCTCGATCTCGACCAGGTCACGGTCGAGCAGGCGCTCAACCACCCCCGCTGGTCGATGGGCCCGAAGGTCACGGTCGACTCGGCCACGCTGATGAACAAAGGGCTCGAGGTGATCGAAGCGCATCACCTGTTCGGTATCTCGCTCGATCAGGTCACGGTCTGCATCCATCCGCAGAGCGTCGTCCACTCCATGGTGGAGTTCGTGGACGGGTCGGTGAAGGCGCAGCTCGGGCGCCCGGACATGCGCCTGCCGATCGCCGTCGCCCTCGGCTACCCGGAGCGCCTCCCGGACGCCGTGCCGCCCATCGGCCTCGAAGAGCTGAGCGGGCTCGAGTTCCACGCCTTCGACGAGACCCGGTTCCCAAGCGTGCGGCTGGCCCGCCAGGCCGCGGCGGCGGGTGGGGGACACCCGGCGGTCTTGAACGCCGCCAACGAGGAGGCCGTGAACGCGTTCCTGGCCCGCGACATCCCTTTCAGCCGCATCGTGGGCACGGTCGAGCGGGCGCTGGCCGGGTTTCCCGGCGGCGGGGACACGATGCAAGACATCCTCGAGGCGGATCGTTGGGCGAGGGAGTACGTGAAGGTCAAGTCCGGTAGGCTGGAGCCATGAGCGATTGGCTCACCCCGCTCCTGTATGTGATCGGAGTCGGAGGCATGTTCCTGCTCCTGATCGCGCCTCACGAAGCCGGCCATTTCCTGTTCGCCAAGCTCTTCAAGGTCCGGGTGATCGAGTTCTCGATCGGCGCCGGCATGAGGCTGTGGTCGTTCACGAGAGGCGGGACGCTGTACGCCCTGCGGGCGCTGCCCATCCTCGGCTACGTCCGGATGGGCGGCATGGAGGCCGGAGACTTCGCCGATCCCGGCGGCTTCCATTCCAAATCCCCCGTCCAGAGGATCGTCATCCTGGCGGGCGGCCCCGCGGCCAATTTCCTGGTGGCGATGGTGCTCATCGCCGGGTTCGGGCTGACGCAGTTGAACAGCGATCCCGGCAAGGTCTTCAGCGTGGTACCCGGCTCGCCCGCGGCCGGGGCCGGATTCCAGCCCGGCGACAGCATCCGGTCGGTCAACGGCAAGCCTCTCGGCGCGCCCGGCCTGATCCTCCAGGAGGAGGCCGCCGCGCCGGGAGCCGCTCTCCTCGTCGGCGGGGTGCACGCCGGCGGGCAGCCGTTCACCTACGTCGTCGTCCCGCGATGCGATCTCCAGGGCCACTGCCAGGTCGGCGTCGGTATCGCCCGGCGCTTGGCCACGGTGCAAACCGCGATCACCGACGGGATCACCTTCCCGTTCGTGGCGACTGGAGGCATCGTCCAGGGCCTGTGGTCGCTGATCACCGGCCAGGTGCCGGGAGGCCTGCTGGGGCCGCAGGGGCTCACGGGCCCGATCGGCATCGCCGACACCGCGGCTCAGGCGGTGAGCCAGGGCCCTCCGACCTACATCTTCCTGGTCGCGCTCCTGTCGGTGGCGCTCGGCTTCACCAACCTCTTGCCGCTGCTCGCGCTCGACGGCGGGCGGATCGTGGTCGTCGTCATCGAGTGGCTGCGCCGCCGGCCGTTCGACCGCACCAGCGAGCTGAACTTCCAGCGGTGGGGACTGGTGGCGCTGCTCGGCATGGCGGCCGTGATCAGCTTCCTCGACATCCAGCGCATCGCCACGGGTCAATTTCCGGGGGTCCGCTGAGTGACGCAGGTCACCCGCCGCAAGTCCATCCCGGTCAACGTGGGTGGCGTGGTCATCGGTGGGGCCGCGCCGATCGCGGTCCAGACCATGACCAAGACCGACACGCGCGACGTCAAGGCGACACTGCGCCAGATCCACGAGCTGAAGGAGGCCGGCTGCGAGATCGTCCGGCCCGCGGTGCCCGACCACGAGGCCGCGGAGGCGCTGAGGGCGATCGTCAAGGGATCGCCGCTGCCGGTCATCGCCGACATCCATTACGACCACACGCTGGCGCTGATGGCGATCGAAGCCGGGGTGCACTGCCTCCGCCTGAACCCGGGCAACATCCCCGACCGCGACAAGGTCGTCAAGGTCGTCGCCGCGGCCAAGGAACGCCAGATCCCGTTCCGCATCGGGGTCAACGCCGGGTCGCTGCCGGAAGAGGTGCACAAGAGCATGCGAGAGCAGCACCAGATCGACCGCGACGACCGGGAGCGGACCGCCGACCGCATGGTCGAGGTGGCGTTGGGCCACTGCCAGATCCTCGAGGACCTGGACTACGGGCCGGGTTTCATCAAGGTCTCGCTCAAGGCGACCGACGTCTGGACCAACGTGATGGCGAACCGCAAGTTCGCCGCCGCGCGCCCGTACCCCATCCACCTGGGCGTCACGGAGTCCGGCCCGGTCGAGGCCGGCAGCATCCGGAGCGCGGTCGGGCTCGGCATCCTCCTCAGCGAAGGCATCGGCGACACGATCCGCGTCTCGCTCGCCACCTCGGATCCGCGCGAGGAGGTGCGCGTCGCCCACGAGGTGCTCAAGACACTGGCGTTCCGCAACGAGAGCGCGACGCTGGTCGCCTGCCCGACCTGCGGACGTCTCGAATACGACATGGTGCCGACCGTCAAGGCGGTCGAGGCTCACATCGCCCGGCTCAAGGTCCCGATCACGGTCGCGGTCATGGGCTGCGTGGTCAACGGCCCGGCGGAGGCCCGCCACGCCGACATCGGCGTCACGGGCGGCCGTGGCAAGGGCGTGATTTTCAAGCACGGTAAGCTTTACAAGACCGTGCCCCAGGAGGAGCTGCTGCCCGTGCTGCTGGCCGAGATCGACGCGATCGCGGCGGGGCAGACACCCGCCCCGGCCCCGCTCCCGCGCTAGCCCGCGTCACGCCGTCGATGCGGGCGTTCATCGAGTTTCGCATTCAACCATCAAGACTCGGGAGCCATTCGCATGACACAGGACACTGAGGAGCAGCTGGACTTCGTCAAAGACATCACCAAGATGTCGGACGACTTCGACCGTTGGTACACCGACGTCATCCGCAAGGCGGAGCTTGCGGATTGGTCCGGCGTCCGCGGCATGATGGTGGTGCGCCCTTATGGCTGGGCGATGTGGGAGGCCATCACGCGGGCCTTCGACGACATGATCAAGGAGAGCGGGCACGAGAACTGGGCCTTCCCGCTGCTGATCCCACGCGAATTCTTGATCAAAGAGGCTGAGCACATCGAGGGCTTCGCGCCCGAGGTCGCGTGGGTGACCCGAGCCGGCGCTGCGCAGGAGGACCTCGAGGAACCCCTGGCCGTGCGTCCGACGTCGGAGACGATCGTCGGGTCACTGATCAAGAGGTACATCCAGAGTCATCGCGACCTGCCCAAGCTGACCAACCAGTGGAACAGCGTGGTGCGATGGGAGATGCGCTCGCGCCTCTTCCTGCGCACCCGAGAATTCTTCTGGCAGGAAGGCCACACCTTCCACGCCAGCGGCCAGGAGGCCATGGATGAGGTCGACCTGATCCTCGGCTACTACCGTTCGATCGCGGAGGATTGGCTCGCGGTGCCGGTGATCGCCGGCAAGAAATCAGCCGCCGAGACGTTCGCGGGTGCCGTGTACACCCTCACCCTCGAAGGCCTGATGCGCGACGGGCTCGCGCTCCAGATGGGGACGTCCCACTACTTCGGGCAGAACTTCGCGCGCGCCTATGACATCTCCTTCTCCAACAAGGACAACGAGCGTGAGCTGTGCTACTCGACCTCGTGGGGCATCAGCACGCGCCTCGTCGGGGCTCTGGTGATGGCACACGGCGACGACTCAGGCCTGATCGTGCCTCCGAGGGTGGCGCCCACCCAGGTGGTGGTCGTCCCGATCTACCGGGACGCTGACGGCCGCGCCAAGGTCGAGGCGTTCATCAAGAGCTGGAGCGCGGAGCTCAAAGCCGCCGGCATCCGGCACCGTGTCGACTGGCGTGAGGAGAGGCCGGGCGACAAGTACGCCCACTGGGAGCTGAAGGGCGTGCCTCTGCGCCTGAACGTCGGGCCTCGGGATGCGGACGCCGGGCAGGTGGAGATGGTGGACCGGCTGTCGCGCCAGAGGGTCAGCGTCCCCGTGGCCGGGATCGCCGCGCGCCTGAGTGACGAGCTGGACGCGTTCCAAAAGAAGCTGTACGACCGAGCGCTGGACTTCCGGCGCGCCAACACCCACGAGCTTTCGACGCTGGCCGAGGTGGTCGCGCACTTCAAGGAGCGTGGCGGGTTCGTCTGGGCGCCCTGGTCCGGCGATGCCGAGTGTGAAGCCCGGATCAAAGAGGAGGCGGGCGGCGTCACCATCCGGGCTCTGGACCCAGACGAGAAACCTTCAGGCAAGTGCCTGGTCTGCGGCCGGCCGGCCAAGCACCGGGTGGCTCTGGCGAAGGCCTACTAAGGGCGGGGAAGGCCGCGGCTCAGGAAGTCGGGTTTTCGAACGCTCCGATCGCCGGCGCGTCGCGGTACATGGACTCCTGCTCGACCAGCTTCAACGTGCCGTGGGCGGCGGCGTCGAGCACGGCTTCGGCGACGTCCGGGTGGAAATGCGTGCCCGCGCCGGCGCGCACCTGGTCGATCGCGACCGACAGCGGCATCCCGCGGCGATAGGGACGGTCCGAAGTCATCGCGTCGATGGCGTCGGCGGCGCTGACGATCCAGGCGTAGAGCGGCAGCTCGTCGGCCTTCTTGCGATCGGGGTATCCCCTGCCGTCATACCGCTCGTGGTGTGATCGGACGATGACCAGCTCGTCGGTGAGCATCCGCAGCCCGCTGAGGATGTTGAAGCCCACGACGGGATGCTCCTTCATCTTCGCGAACTCCGCGTCGGTGAGCTTGCCGGTCTTCTGAAGGACGGCGTCCGGGACCCCGATCTTGCCGATGTCGTGGAGTCGGCCGCCACGCTCCAGCCGCACCCACGCGCCCTGGTCCTTGGGTGAGTACTTCATCTGGCGCGCGATCACCAGCGCGTACTGGGTGACGCGCTGGGAGTGGCCCGCCGTGTACGGATCACGCGCGTCGACCGCGTTGGCCAGCGCCTCGAGCGAGGCGAGGATGACCTCTTCGCGGTCCTTGAAGAGCCGGGCGTTGTCGATGGCGACCGCCGCCTGCGCGGCGAGCTCCGTGACCAGGTTGCGGTGATCCGGAGTGAACGCATGACCGACCTGGTAGTGGGCGAGGAAGAGGACGCCGGTGGGCTTGCCGCGCAGGGTGATGGGGACGCAGAGGACGGCGCGCGGGTTCAGCGGGCTTTCGGTCAGAGTCTCAGGCTTCAGGGCCTCCATGAACGGAGCTCCGGAGGCCATGACGTCGCGACAGATGTCGCCGCCCAGACCCAGGGCGAGCTTCTCCGCCGTCGTGGAGTCCGTGCCGAAGCCGCCCTTGAGGATGAGCCTGCCCGACTCCTCGAGGGCCAGGCATCCGATCTGAGCGCTTGACGCCTTGGCGGCGCCGGCGAGCACCTGCTGCAGGACCTGGTTCAGGTCCAGGGTGGAGGTGGCGGCCTGCAGCGCCTCCTGCAGGTTCCGGAGCTCCCAGATGCTGCGCTGGTTGTTGTCGTAGAGCTCCGCGTTCCTGACCGCCACCACACCCTGGTTGCCGAGCGTTGCCAGCACGCGCTGGTCGTCCTCCGTCCACTCGCGCTTCTTGACGTCGAAGACCGATAGGGTGCCCCACAGCCGTCCGTCCTCGAGCATCGGCATGCAGATGGCGGCCCGCAGGCCGTACTCGAGCAGGTCCGGAGGGGAGTGCAGGTCGAAGCTGGCGCTGATGTCGGGCACCGCGGTCGCGCGCCCGCTCAGCATCACCGCCCCGACGATTCCCTGCCCGTTCTGGAATTCCATCTCGTCGACGGAGGCGGGGAAGCCCAGCGACATGATGGCGGCCTGATTGCCGTCCGAGGTGGTGCGGGTGAGCAGCCCGGCCGTGCCCATCGTGACCCGCACCGCGGTCTCGAGCGTCTTTCGCTCCAGCACCTTCGAACCCTGGGTGACGGTCGTCAGCGCCTGCGAAACCTCGCCGAGCGCGTCGAGAGCGGTGTCCAGCTTGGAAGCCTGACCCGCCGCCGCCTGGAGGAGCCGTGAGTTCTCCACCGCGATCCCGGCCATCGACCCCAGCTCATCGAGGGCCGCGACGTCCCGCTGGCTGAATCCGGTCGGTCCGCTCCTGCCAAGGCACAGCGCGCCGATCACGCCCTCCTTGCCACGGATGGGGGTGAGCGCTTCGTTGGCGGTCCCGCCCGCGTGGTCGGGCCCAACGCCGCTGTAGATGTGCTCGTCCTCGGTGATGAGGTTGCGCAGCACGGTCTCACCCTCGCGGACTCTTGCCATCGGCGCCGTCAGGGGCGCCGGGTCAGCCGAGCCGAGGATGACGAACGAGTCGTCCGGCCCGAACAGCGCGGCGCGGCCGGCGTCATAGCGGATGACCTGCTTGCCCTTCTCGAGGACGAGCTCGAGCACGTCGTCCATGGTCTTGCCCGAGGCCTCCTTGACGAGCTCGTTCATGAGCGTGTAGCGCTCCGACTGCCGGCGCGACAGGTCGACCGCGTTGGCGCTCGCCAGCTGCGAGCCGGCACGCAGGGTCAGCGTGGTGGCCAGCCTGCGGTGGTCGTCGGTGAAGGCGCCGGCCCGGTTGCCGAGCAGGATGAACCCGCCGACGTGCTCTCCGATCGGCATCGGCACCGCCATGAGGCTGTGGACCTGCAGGTCGTCGGGCAGATAGTTGACGAGTTCGCTCAGCAGGGTCGTGCCGGTGCCGGCGAACGCCTTTGCCGACTCGATCGCCGTGATTAGCGGGCCGGGCTTTTCAGTGCCGCGACTCACGGGCTGCGGATGAAGGCGGTCCAGGCCGATTCCCGGCGGTTGCGGTACGAACAGCCGGCCGTCGGCGGACGCCAGGTAGCAGCACGCGAAATCCGCGCCGACCTGGCGCGCGATGTTGGCTGTGAGCGCGCCGATGTCGCCGGGCCGGCTGGACGCCTCCGCCTCCGACGTCGCGGCGAGGAAGGCCCGATGCTTCTCCTCGAGCTGCGCGTTCAGGCTCCGGAGGTCGCGGAGCTGCCGTCTCATCGCCTCGGTGAAGCTGCGGTAGGCGATGCTGCCGACGTAGCCGCCGAGCCCCAGGAGCAGCAGGCCCGCCGCCTGCAGCCCAAGGTTGGCGTCCTGGAGATTGAACTGGGATGGGAGCAGGTTCACCACCAGGGCGGCCACGGCGAGCGGGGCCGCAACCTTCCAGAGGGGGTTGACCACGCCCGCCGCCAGGGCCAGGAGCCCCGCCGCGGCCGCCAGCAGGGCAGCGGGGCCCGCCCGCCCGCTCGCGTTCAGGGACGCGCCGGCCAGGATGAGAACCGCGGTGGCCGCGGAGAACGCGATGCGCAGCGCGAAAGTCGCTCTCTCGGAACCCACTTCGCCTGGGTAAGTCTATGGGCGCGTCCGCCGAGGGGGGACCTGATGCCCGCCTAAACTTCTCAATCGTCAGGAAATGACGGTTTCAGAGCTGCTCAGGATCGCCGACCACCTCGATCTCGAGGGCCAGCAGGTGGTTCGGAAGGCGTACGAACGCGCCGCCAGCGCGCACACGGGTCAGCGCCGGCTGTCCGGCGAGGAGTACGTCAACCACCCGCTGGAGGTGGCCGCCATCCTGGCCGACCTCGAGCTCGACGCCGAGACGATCGCCGCCGCGCTCCTCCACGACACCGTCGAAGACACCGCTCTCACCGCGGAGGAGGTGGTGCGCGAGTTCGGCCCCGAGGTGGGCCGGCTGGTCGACGGGGTGACGAAGCTGGGGCGGATCGCCCTGCGCTCCGACCAGCAGCAGCAGGCGGAGAACATCCGCAAGATGATGGTGGCGATGGCGGAGGACCTGAGAGTGGTCCTGATCAAGCTCGCCGACCGCCTTCACAACATGCGCACCCTCGACCCGCTGCCGGAGGTGAAGCGCCGGAAGATCTCGCGGGAGACGCTGGACATCTACGCTCCGCTGGCGCACCGGCTCGGCATCGGACAGATCAAGTGGGAGCTGGAAGACCTGGCCTTCAAGAACCTGGAGCCCGAGGCGTACGACGACGTCGCCAAGCGGATAGCGAGAAAGCGCACCGAGCGAGAGGCGCTGGTTTCAGACCTGCGCGAGATCCTCGCTCGCGAGCTCGAGGGGGTCGGCATCCGTGCGGACATCACCGGCCGGCCGAAGCACATCTACTCCGTCTGGCAGAAGATGACCCGCGAGAACAAGGATTTCTCGGAGATCTACGACCTGTCGGCGATCCGGGTCCAGGTCGAATCCGTGCGCGACTGTTACGGCGTGCTCGGCGTGGTGCACTCGCTGTGGAAGCCTGTGCCCGGCCGGTTCAAGGACTACGTCGCGATGCCGAAATCCAATGGCTACCAATCCCTTCACACCACGGTCATCACGCACACCGGCGAGCCCATCGAAATCCAGATCCGCACGCACGAGATGCATCGCGTCGCGGAGTTCGGCGTCGCCGCGCACTGGACCTATAAGGAGGGCGGCAAGGACGCGAGCTTCGATCAGAAACTGTCGTGGCTGCGGAGCCTTCTGGAGTGGCAGAACGAAGTCGGCGACGCGGAATCGTTCCTGGACACGGTCAAGGTCGACCTGTTTCAGGACGAGGTGTACGTCTTCACGCCCAAGGGCGATGTCCTCAACCTGCCGGCCGACTCGACCCCAGTCGACTTCGCCTATCGCATTCACACCGAGGTCGGTCACCGGTGCATCGGCGCCAAGGTCAACGGCCGCATGGTGCCGCTCGACTACGAGCTGAAGAACGGCGAGATCGTCGAGATCCTGACGTCCAAGGGTCCCCATGGACCCAGCCGTGACTGGCTGAACTTCGTCAAGAGCGCTTCAGCCAAAGAACGTATCCGCAAGTGGTTCAAGAGCCAGCGCCGCGACGAGAACGTGACCAAGGGCCGCGATCTGCTCGACAAGGAACTCCACCGCATGCACCGGATGAACCTCGCCGACCTCGAGGAGGGCAAGCTCCTGGAGATGGCGAACATGCACAAGTTCGCGGCGATCGACGACTTCCTGGCCGCGGTCGGTTACGGCGACCTGTCTCCGCACGCCGTCGTCATGCGGATGGCGCTCCGCACGGACGGCGCCGGCGACCTGCATGCGATCCCGCTGATCCCCAACGTGCAACCGACGCCGCGGGTGCTGGTTCGCGGCGAGAAGGGGATCTTCACCAAGGTGGCCCCGTGCTGCCAGCCGGTTCCCGGTGATGCCATCGTCGGCTACACGACTCGCGGCAAGGGGGTGACCGTGCATCGTGCCGACTGCATCAACGCCGTCAACGCCCAGGACCGCGCGCGCGTGGTGCCGGTGGACTGGGACTCCGAGGCGTCGCATCTCTACCCCGTCGCGATCAAGCTCGAGGCCTGGGACCGCCAGGGCCTCCTGCGCGACATCGCCACGGTGGTGGCGGAGAACCGCGTCAACATGTCCGCGCTCGAGGTCCACGTCTATGACGACAAGACGGCGGTCGTTTCGGCGACCGTGGAGATCGACTCCCTGGCGCAGCTGTCACGCCTGATGGAAAGGCTGGAAAGCGTCAAGGACGTCCACACGGTCGCTCGCGAAGCCTCGTGAGCATCCGCGTCGAGGCCACCACCGACCGGCGGTTCGGCACCAATTCCTATCTCGTCGAGGACGAGGACACCCACGACGCGGTGGTCATCGATGCCAACCTCGAGCCGGACCTGATGACCGGCCTGGTCCGAAGCCGCGGGGCCAACGTCCGGGCCATCCTGCTGACCCACACCGACGTCGACCACATCGCCGGCCTGCCGGTGCTGCTCGAGGAGTGGGGGCCGATCCCCGTCGCCGTCCACGATGCGGAACGGGAGGTCGTGGCCGAGGGCAGGCCCCTGCGCGGGGGGTCCGCGGCGATGGACCGCATCGAGAACGTGACCAGCCTGGTCGAAGGCGAGCCCTACCGAGCCGGCGCGCTCGAGTTCGAGGTGCTGCACACGCCGGGCCACAGCCCCGGCGGCGTGACGCTGAGGATCGGCAACCACCTCTTCACGGGCGACGCCCTGTTTGCGGGCTCGATCGGGCGCTCGGACTTCGCCAACTCGAACGGCGAGGCGCTGCTCGAGGGTATCCACGCCAAGTTGCTGTCACAGCCCGACGACCTGGTCGTTCACAGCGGCCACGGAGCGCCGACGACCATCGGGCGGGAAAGGCGAACGAACCCGTTTCTGAGCTAGTTTGTCCAGTCGCCGAGCGCGCACCCCTCACCCTGACCCTCTCCCCCGAGGGGAGAGGGGGCGGTTCTTCCCCCACCGACATCGCTTGGCGGCCTCCGAGCGCCACACGCACGCCCTCTTCCCAGCTTTCCGCCCGCTTCACAGTGTCGTCTGTGGCGACTCACCGGCCGGCCGGGCGCGGTGCCGTGCCACCAGGCTGAGTGCCTCGCCTGCTCTGGGGATGGGAAAGGCTAATGGCCGATGCTGAAGACGACGATCAGCGCCGGGCCCAGCAGGATCAGCCAGAGCGTCGGGAAGACGCACCCGACGGTCGGGACGAGGATCTTCAGCGAGGCGCGGGCGGCTTCGGTGCGGATCTTGAGGCGCCGCTTGACTCGCATCTGAGCCGAGTGCGCGGCGATCGTATGGGCGATGGGGACGCCCGTCCGCTCGGCGTGCAGGATCCCGCGCACGAGCGAGGCGAAGTCGTCGACCCCGGTGGCCTCCGCCATGTCCGACAACGCCTCGGCGCGCGGCCGGCCGAGCTCCATCTCGCGCAGGGCGCGTGCCACGAGCAGGGTGAGCGGTCCTTCCTGGTGCCGGACCAGCTGCTCCAGCGCGCGGTCCAGGCCGAGGCCGGCGCTCATGCTGATCGCGACCACGTCCAGGGCGTTGGGCAGCGCCACCTCCAGTTCGGTGCGCCGGTCGCGCACCAGCTGGTCCAACCAGATGACGGGCAGGTAGAAACCGACCGCCACCCCGATCAGGAGGGCCAGGCCGATGGCAAACGGCTGGCCGATGAGCACACCGATCGCCGTCCCGAGCGCCCCCAACGCGGCCGCCGCGGCGATCCGCAGCGTCTGGACGCCCGCCGGGTCGAGGCCCAGCGGCGCGCCGACGAAGTCGAGCTGCCTCTGGAAGTTGGCCGCCTGCGTGGCGGGGGTGAGGCGGTTCATCTGGCGCGCCAGCCAGCGGCGGAACGGCGCCGTGAGGCGCTCGCCCAGCGGTTTCTCGAGCTCGAGGGCGATCGCGTTCTGGCCGAGGGCGATCTCCTGGCGCGCCAGCCGCTGGCGGGCGAGGGTGGCCGCGTCGCCGGTGCGTGCGGCCATGATGCCGGCGGCCAGCAGCCAGGCCCCGGCCGCGGCGACGACGCCGACGATGATCGGCAGGGTGTTCATGCGATCGCGGTGATACGGCGGATGATCAGGTTGCCGACGACCAGCAACCCCGCCGCAAGGAGCAGCATCGCCCAGCCGAGCGGGTTGAGGAACATGGGCCGGAAGTAGCCGGGCACGACCAGGTACAGGAATGCGCCGGCGACCACCGGGAGCAGCGTGATGATCAGGCTCGACGCGCGCGACTGCGCGGTCGCCGCGAGGACCTCCGCCCGCATTTCGGCACGCTGCCGCATCGTGTCGGCCAGGGTGGCGAGGATGGCGGGTAGGTCGCCCCCCACCGTGTGCTGGATGGTGATCACCATGACCACCAGCCGCAGGTCCGCGCTGCCGATGCGCCGCACCATGTTGCTGAGCGCGCTTTCGATTGAGGCTCCGAGCTCGATCTCCCGACGAGCGAGCCCGAATTCGTCGGCCAGGGGCGGGCCGGCATTTTCGGTCACGGCACGCAGCGATTGCACGACCGACTGGCCGGCCTTCATCGAGTTCGCCATCAAATCCATGGCACGCGGCAGGCCCGCGTCGAACTGGCGCAGGCGATGGCCGCGCCGGTTGCGCAGGTAAAAAGCCGGAAGCACATACCCGATCGCGGCGAAGACGAGGATGGGGATGCTGACGCCGAATCGCAGCAGCGCGATCAGCGCCAGGGCGACCGCCGAGCCGGCCTGCACGAAGCGGAACTCGTAGGGACGGAGTTGAAGGTCCGCGCTGGCCAGGTCGGCTGCGAGGGCGCTGGGGTTCTGCATGGCGGCCATCCAGGCCGGTGCGGCGCCTGGCTCGAAACGCCGCCGCAGCTGCTCCCTTACGTCAGCCAGGCTCCGATTCGTGACCCTGGCCGTGGGCCCGCCGGCCGATGCCGCCACCACGCGATTGCGGGTGACGATGCCGTACACCACAAGGCCGACCCCGAAAGCGGCGGCGGCGGCGACCAGCAGGACGATGACCGGCATGGATCAGCGGCCGGTGAAATGCCAGCGAGTGTCCACGTCATGTGGCCCGACCCCGTCCGCCGACGACAGCTTCGGGCAGGCCGGATCAGGCTGGCTCGGTGTCGCGGCGTAGTCGGAGAACGATTCCAGCTCGTATTTCAGCGTCGCGTTGTTCAAGAGCCAGAAGAGGTACTCGGAGTCGCAGCCGGTCGTGAGCAGAGTCAAGCTGCTGGTGACCTGCGCCGTTCCGGAGGATCCCGTCGCCGGGCCGACGCGCAGCACGTCGAGGTTGCGGAACACGGTCCGCACCACCGGAACGCCTGGGCTCACTCCGAACACGGAGGTGTTGATGGTGGCCAGCATCGTGATCCGATCGCCGGCCTGCACATATCCGCCGACGCCGACCTGCTCGCCGGTCGGCACGGTGACGGCGACGTAGCCCGACGGGATCGGGAGGTACGTCACGTCGCTGCTGCTCAGCAGGTCGCCCGCGGCGGCGATGAGGTTGGCGGTGACGGGGGAGCCGGCCGGTATGTCGACGCGGGCTCCCTTGGCGGCCACGGCGCTGAGGTCGAAAAACGCCTGGGGCGGGACCGGGTTGACGGTGCTGAGCTCCAGGTCGGAGGCCTGGATCTTGGTTCGGGCGGTGATGGTGTTCTTGGCCACCACCACCTTGGCGCCGCCTGTGGTCGGGGCCAGGAGCGGCAGGCTGGCGAGCCCGGCGGCGGTCGCGAAGGCGAGCACGGCGAGGATCGAGCCAACGACGATGTAGAGCCGTCCGCGCCGCGGCCGGCTGACCTCAGAGTTGCCTATGGACATCTAGTTGGCCACCAAGCCTCGCATGATGCGCCGAATGACGCAACTTCACTCGATCAAGATTGCCTCGGCTGAAGCCGTGTTGATCCCGTAGTCGCCGCCGATGGCGGTGGCGGCGCCCGCCCCGGCGGAGATCGAAAGACTGGTGCAGGAAATCGCGCCGGCGATCGTGCTCGTGCCGTTCACATCGTCGGTGCACGTGCCGGGCCAGTAGACCGACCCGAGCAGCCACGCGTTGACGGCGGCGCCCTTGAGCGTGAACTGCCCGGTGGTGCCGGCCGGAGCCCACACCAGCAGGTTCCAGCAGGAGCGGTCGCCCACAGGGCACCAGGCCGACACCGGGCAGCTGGCTGCATCCAGCGCGCTCGGCGCTCCAGCGCAGGGGGCGGCGAACCACGTGAGGTTGTTGGGCGCGTCGGCGGGCGTGTTGGGCGGGCATGGGCGTAGGGAGCAGGGCGCGGAGCCGACCTGGCACGGGGCGGCGCAGCCGCCGCCGCCGCCGACGGTGCAGTCCCCCGAGGAGAAGCCCGCCTGGTTGACGAACTCGAGCGTCACGTCACGGGCATACAGGGCCCCCCCGTTGACGCAGATTCCTCCACCGCCTCCGGAATTCGAGCCGTTGAAGTAGTAGAAGCCGGGGTCGAGGACTGCCCCATCGGGCTTCACCAGGCCGACGTCGATGTAGCCGTAGCAGCTGGGCACGAAGTGCCAGACACTGTTGCCGTCCTGGGTGGGTGGCGGTGCGAGGCCGGAGTAGACGTTCTTGCCTTTGATCTTGACCTTCGGGTACACGGCGCCGGGCGAGCACGCGGCGCCCCCGGTGCCCTTGAGCGTGGCGACCGCACTCGCGTCGGTGTTGGGCTCCGGCGGGAGTGTGGATGAGGGCGGGGCCACCGGCTGAGGCGCCACGCCGGCCGCGCACGGGTTGGGATTGATGAGCGCGTCCGCGGCGGACAGGTATTCGCTCGTGCCGCCGGTGCCGCAGGCGGGAGCGACATGGCCGGACAGCTCGAAGCCGTCCGCGCAGATGGCGCTGCTCGAGCCGGCATTGGCTCCGGCGGTGCAGCCGCCGCCGCCGCCGACCCACGTCTGCCCGTCGGCGAACACCCGGACGTTGCCGAGATCCGAGTAGGTCCCGGACGGCGCGTCGAAGCGGGCATGCGCGTACAGGGCGCAGGCCCCGCCGCGGGCGATGGCGTTTCGGGTCGCCACGCTGCCGCTGATGTTCACCTGGCCGCCTGTACAAGCGAGGCTGGTGGCGGTCACCGCCGGCACCGAGCCCGCCAGCTGCTGGGCGACCGCCCTCCGGACCACCGACGTGCTGGTCGCACCCACCTCACCGCCGAAGGAGATGGGGAGCTTCAGAGTCAGGATGACCTCGACCTGCTGCTGGTGCGCCCGGTAGGGATAGTTGATGGTGGCGCTCAGGCCGCCGGCGAACGAATCCGTCCCCTGGTATGGCACGGCGCAGGTGCCGGCTGTGATGGCCAGGCTGCCAGTCCTCGTGCGCTGCGCGGCCAGGAAGCTGTCGGCTTCGGTGATGACGGCGTTCGCCCTGGCGGCGTCGCAGCCGGTGCCGATCTTCAACGCCGAGTCGAGCGCCGACTGGTCGGCCAGCTGCTGCAGCTGGTTCTTCTGCCACTCGGCCGACCCCGCGAGCAGGACCAGCGCCGCCGACCCGATCAGCGCGAGCAGCGCCACCGCCACGAGCACCATCACCTGGCCGGTCTGCGATCTGGTTCGGGCGGGCATCAGGGGCTAGAACTCGATTCGATCCACGGTTTGCGAGTCGAAGGTGATGGCGGCCGGGATGCCCAGGAACCGAGCCAGGACCGGTTGCCAGCTCAGCTTCAGGTCGACGACGACCCGCTGATGTCCTGACGTGCGGACGGCGGCGCCGCTACCGGCGGCACACGAGGGACAGCTCCATCGCGGGCTGGGGTTGCCGCCGGTGGCATCCAGCTCGTAGACGAACACGTAAACCGTGTTTGGATTCGTGGCGCCGGTCAGGGTGATGGTGCCCGGCTGGGTCGGGTCGGCGTTGGCGGCGTAGGTCCCGTAGCCGGGTGGGGAGGAGATCGCCGTCGAGTCCTGGTAGACGACCGAGACTCCCAATGGGTCCAGCAGATGAGCTCCGGTCACGACCGAGCTCATCGCGCACGGGGCGGCCAGCGTCGTGCAGGCAGGCGGCAGCGTGTTCGATCCGCTGTAGTCCACGAGGGCGGCCTGGCGGGCGGTGTCCCGCGAGGCGCCGGCGAGAAGCGCGTAGAGCAGGAGGCCGCGGCCCATGTCGACGGTGGCCCCGATGATCAGGAGGACGGCGGGGGCCACCAGCGCGAACTCGACCAGTGCCTGGGCTGTCGAACGCCCCGGGCGCCTCACCACGAGGTTGTCGCCCGGCTCGAGCCCGAGATGGTGATCGCGCCGCCGAGCAGGTTGAGGTCGTCGAACCCGTAGTAGACGTAGACGTCGACCTCGGACTGATATAGCGGGCTCTGAGAGCCGGCGCAGTCCACGCTCGCGCCGCAGAACACGGCGACGACCGCCTGGCCGGCGGCCGGCTTGGCGTAGTCGGTACCGCTCACAAAGGGCGGAGCGTGGCTGACCTGCGTCGGACAGCTGAGCGACGAGGTGACTCCGGCGAGGTCGGCCTGGACCACGCCGCACATGGCGGCCAGGCCCGGGCCGTTGGTGCTGACGGTCTTGCCGGCCACGTACCGGGCACCGTCGCGGGCGGCGTCGGAGGTCGCGACCGCGAAGGCATATCCACGTCCGAGCTCGAGCACGCCCGCGACCAGGAGGACCAGGATCGGCAGCGAGATCGCCAGCTCGACGAGTGCTTGACCGCGCCTGCGCCCGGCGCGCGCCCGAGGGCCGCCGCCGGGCCGTCTAGGCATCGAGCTTGAGGCTCGCCATGATGACGCGGGACAAGTCCGTCGCGCCGCGTGAGACGAACGACGACGGGTCTCGCTGCACCACCAGGTCGCCGGCGATGGTTGCATCCTCGGGCCTCGAATTGTCGAACCCGACGGTCACGGACATCTTGCGGCCCAGGATCGACTCGATCGCCGCCCGGTCGAGAGGCGCGTGAGGCACCCTCTGGTTGAGCACCAGCTCGATCCGCTGGTCGGGCACGTTCATGATGTCGCGGAACACGGCGAGGGCGCGACGGGCGTCGGTCATCGCGGCGATCTCGGGCGGCACCACCACGACCAGGCACTCGGCGCGTTCGAGCACGGCCAGGGCCGCTTCAGCCAGCGACGTCCCGAGGTCGACGACGATGATCCGCTGCCGGCTGACGACGGCATCGAGCACGCGGCCCGTCAGCTCGCCGGTCAACAGGTCCACCTCCTCGGGGCGCAGGGTTCCTGGCAGGACGCCCATCCCGGATTTGTGATTCAGGATGTCACCGCGCAGCACGCGATCGAAATCGCCGTGGGCGGCCTTGGACGCGCTCGCGATCGAGCCGGTGGCGATCAGGTCGGCGAACAGGGCGGCGTGCCCGAAGGGCGCCGATAGATCGATGAGCAGGACCTGGCGCGGGAACTTGCGGGCCAGCGCCGCCGCCGTGTTGATGGCCAGCGTGGTCACGCCCGAGCCGCCTTTGGCGGAGAAGAAGGCCACGATCGGGGCTCCTGCCACCGATGCCGGCTGCGCCTCGGCCGCCGCCGCCGCCGAGAGCTCCTGCTCCCAGAGCTTGTCGAGGGCCAGGGCGACCCTCTCGACGTCGGGTCCCAGGCCTTCGAGAAGGCCGTCTCGGTCGAGCGTCAGCAGGACGGCGTCGGTCATGCCGTAGAGGCTGGTCACGTAGCGGTCGCGGGTGCGGCGGGCGGGGAGGACGACGAGTTCGCCCGGGGCCGGGCGCCGGGTCAGCAGGACCTTTCCGGAGCCGTCGGCCATGGACTGCTCGACCTGCCCGGACGCCAGGAACACCACGGCGTCACTCCCCTGAGCGCCGAGCCGGAGCGTGTCCCGGCCCTTGAGGCCGACCGGACGCATCCGGCGGGCGACGGCTCGCAGGGCTCCGTCCGTCAGGTCGGCGAAGACAGACGACATCTCCAGGATCCGCATCCGCAGCTGCAGCGCGGCGGGAGACTGGTCAACGCCGGGGCCGCCGCTAGCAGCCATTGGCCGTGGTTCTTCCTCCCGCGCCCGATCGGTTTTCGGGGACCTCACAGGCGCACAAACCCCGATAATGTACCAACGTCTCCCCAGATCGACTCCGCATCGCAGTAATGGTTTGAACACAAGGGCCGCAGCCGAGACAGATGCAGGGCGCCCAACCAGGAGGTTGGGGGCGGCCCGGGCGGGCGCTCCACGCTCGGACCTGGCGGCACGCATCGACCGGGTGCTGGACGCAGCCCTCGCACGGGAGCCCGAGGTCATGGTGAGCGTCAGTGCGGACGAGCTCTTCCAGGATCCGGGGGCGGTGGCGGCCGCGGTCACGGCGACGCTCGATCGCGCAGGCGCAGGGCTCACCGCGCAGTGGCGCGTGACCGAGGTCTTCAGACGCTCAGGGCTGGGCCGTGAGCTGGTCGACTCGCTGGTCAGCCCCGACCCGGCGGCCAGGGCGTCGGCGGCGCAGCTTTGCGGGGCCATCCGGTTGAGCGAGGCGGTCCTGTGGATCGGCGACCTGCTCGGGGATCCCAACATCCAAGTGCGAGAAGCGGCGATCCGCGCCCTCGGCCGGCTCGGCGGCCGGCGTGCGGTGGACACGATGATGGCTGCGGTCGATCGGGTGCCCATGTACCGGTTGGCCATCTCCCTGTCACAGGCCGCGTCCGACATCGAAATCGAGACTTTGATACGCCAGCCGAAAAGCGAGCGAGCGGCGGTGGCGACCGTGCTGGCATGCGGGCTTCGCCGCGACTCTCTGCGGGTGCCCCCGCTGCTGGGCATCGCACACGATCGCCGGTGGCCGAAGCGGGTGCGCCTCGCCGCGTGCCTCGCGTTGGGGATGATCGGCGATGGCAGCGTCGCGGATGGGCTCGGCAAGCTGGCGACCGGCGAGCCCGATGTTGCGGTCAAGGCGGCGGCGGCCAGGGCGCAGCGCCGTCTCCAGCGTGTGGCGCGCAGACAGCGGTCATGAAGCTGTCGGAGCGCTTCGACCGCCGTTACCAGCAGGCGCCGCTGGTCCCGCCGCCGGCGCCTGACGCGCCGGCCATCCGGCCGTCCACGGACGGCGCGGCGACCATCGCGCCGGTCGAGCGCCGGATCGTGCAGCGGGAGGGCTCGGCTCCCGCACGCAGCCAACCGGCCGGCGGCGCCGAGCCGTCCGCGCTGCTGAGCCCTGCTCTGGCCGCGGCCAAGGGCGAGATCCACGCGGAGCTGCTGGCCCGCCACGCGGCCGCGATCGACATCAACAACCGGGCCGGCATCAGGCGCCTGCTGATGCAGCTCACCGAGGACCACTTCCGCGCCAGGCCACCCGCCGCGCTCGTCACCGCCGCCGATCGCGAACGCCTGGTCGAGATCCTGTTCGACGAGGTGATCGGGCTGGGACCGCTCGAGTCGCTTCTGCGCGACCCCGAGATCTCCGAGGTGATGGTCAACCGCCCCGAGCAGATCTTCGTCGAGAGACAGGGCCGGATCGAGCTGACCAACCTGGCCTTCGAGGACGAGGACAGCCTTCGCCGCGTGATCGACCGCATCGTTTCGACCATCGGGCGCAGGGTCGACGAATCACAGCCGATGTGCGATGCGCGGCTCAAGGACGGATCGCGCGTCAACGTCGTCATTCCGCCCGTCGCCATCTACGGACCGTGCTTGACGATCCGGAAGTTCGGCCGGGAGGTCCTCAGCCCCGAGCAGATCATCAGCTCCGGCGGGGCGACGGCGTCGATGATGCAATACCTCGACGCGGCCGTGAAGACGCGCCTGAACATTATCGTCTCGGGCGGTACGGGTTCCGGCAAGACGACCCTGCTCAACGTCCTGTCGGGGTTCATCCCGGCGAATGAGCGCATCGTCACCTGCGAGGACGCGGCGGAGCTGCGCCTCCGGCAGGTGCATGTCATCAGCCTGGAGTCGAAGCCGCAGAACGTCGAGGGCCGGGGCGCCATCTCCATCCGCGACCTCGTGCGCAACTGCCTTCGCATGCGGCCGGACCGGATCGTGGTCGGGGAGTGCCGTGGGGCGGAAGCGCTCGACATGCTGCAGGCCATGAACACCGGGCACGACGGGTCCATGAGCACGCTCCACGCCAACAACCCGCGCGATGCGGTGAACCGCCTCGAGACCCTGGTCCTGCTTGCCGGGACGGAGTTGCCGTCACGCGCCATTCGCGGCCAGATCGCATCCGCGGTCAACGTGATCGTGCAGACGGAAAGACTGCGGGGCGGCGGGCGAAAGGTGGTCAGCGTCGCCGAGCTCCTGGGCTTCATCGATGGGGAGATCGCGCTGCAGGAGCTCTACGCCTTCCGCCAGGTCGGCGTCACGCCGGAGGGACGGGCGGTCGGTTTTCACACGGCGACGGGTACGCGATCGACGTTTCTTCAGCACTTCCGCTCGAACGGCCTGGAACTGCCGGAAGAGATGTTTGCTCCCACCGCGCAGGCGACGCCTGAGAATCTGTACTGAGCATGGGCGAACTCGAGGACGTGGGGAAGAAGAAGACCGGCCCGCCGGCCGTCGCCGCCCCTGCCAGGGGAGCCACCCGGCCGGCCATTGTCGACGCCGAGGTGCTGGCCGATTTCGGCCACCAGGTGCGCAACCAGCTCAACGCCGTGGTCGGCGCCGCCGGTCTGCTGGCGACCGGCGCCACCTCAGGCGAGGAGCGCGAGCTGGCGTCGATCGTCCAGACCGGCGCGGAGCAGGTGGCGAGGCTGGTGGATGACGTGCTCGACGCCGCCACGCTTCAGAGCGGAGCGTTCGAGCTCGCCCTGCATCCATTCGACGTCAGAGCCAGTGTGGAGACCTGCCTCGGGCTGATCGGTGATGCCGCCGGCGCCAAGGGTCTCGACCTGTCGTTCCGCGCCGAGCCCGACGTGCCCAGCGTGGTCGTCGGCGATTCTCGCCGCCTCGAGCAGATCGTCCTCGCCCTGCTGCATGGCGCCGTCGAACGCACATACCGCGGCGGCGTGGGGATCGAGCTCAGCTCCGAGGACAGAGGCGGTCTCGTCGCGCTGCGTTTCAAGATTCGCGACACGGGCCGCGGCGTGCCCGCACGGATCCTGCGCGGCGGGCTGGACGGGTCGAGCGCTCCGCGCGACCGCCTCGAGCCTGGAGATCGGCTGGCGGTATTGAGCCTGGCCACCTGCAAGCAGCTCGTCGAGATGATGGACGGCGACCTGCGGGTCGAGCAGGGCGGTGTCGAAGCCGGCCCCGACGCCGGGACGGCATTCGAGTTCACGATCCTGGCCGAGGTTTTGCCAGCTTCCGTCGGCACGGGCCAGCTGACGCTCGAGGGGATGCGGGTGCTGGTGGTCGTGGCCGACCCGACCGAGCGGCGCGTGCTCGCCCTCCAGGCCGAGCAGTGGGGGGCGTCGGCGACCTCTTCGACATCTGAAGAGGCGCTCGATGTGGTCAAGGCCGGCTATCCCTTCGACATCGCGCTGGTCGAGCACAGGCGGCCGGCGATCGACGGATTGGCGGTCTCGGCTTCGCTGCGAGCGCTCCGGCGGACGGATCAGCTGCCGATCGTGCTGATCGCGGTCGCGACTCCGGGGGCCGAAGAGGCGGCCGCCGCCGACAGCGACGTGCTCCAGGCGACGCTCACCAAGCCGGTCGCGCCGAGGACGCTTCACGACGTGATCGTCCGGCTCGGCGCGCACGAGGCGCCCCGGCCGGCGCCGGAGTCAGAGCTGGTCCCTGACGCGTTGCGGGTCCTCATCGCGGATGACAGCGCGCTGAATCAAAACCTGCTCCGGCGCCTGGTCGCCAAGCTCGGGCACAACGTGGATGTGGTCGCCAACGGCCGCGAGGCCGTGGCGGCGGTGGCGCAGCAGCCATACGACGCCCTCTTGATGGACGTCCTGATGCCGGAGATGGACGGGCTGACAGCGGCGGAGGCGATCTGCCGTCGCTGGCCGCGCGGCAACCGGCCGCGTCTGATCGCGCTCACCGCCATGGCCGGCCCCGGTGACCAGGACCGCTGCCTGAAGGCGGGCTTCGACGACTACATGAGCAAGCCCGTGCACCTGGAGGACCTGCAGGAGGCCTTGAAGGCCGCGGCGGGGTACCGAACGCGGCCCGCTAGCCCCTGAGGCGGCTGTCGATTCGGCCCTCTTGCGCCGAGCGTCGGGCCGCTCGCGTCTCCAGGAACACGACCACGATCACGATGAGGCCGCCCAGGACCATGAGGCCGCCGAGCGCAACCGCCTCATCACCATGCGGCTGCGTGATGATCTGGATCATCGCCGAGCCGAAGACGAGGATGTAGCTAAGGCCGAGGAGCCTGACTCGCGGCGCCACCCGCTCGTTCTCGCCGTCGCGCCAGGGTCGCTTGCCGATGATGAGGAGGTAGGCGCCCATGACCAGCGCCAGCGCGGCAAGGGACAGGGAGATGAGCTGGACGATGCCGGTGGTCACAGGTCCGCGGGCGGGTCGCTGGCGATCGACACGCGCCAGATACTAACCGCCGCTTCTTACAATCGTCACTCCAATGCCTCGCTCCCAGCCGATCAAAGCCGTCCGCGGCGTCCGTGACGTCCTGCCACGCGATCGAGCGCTTTGGCGCACGGCCGAAAAGGCCGCGGGGGAGGTGGCCCGTAGCTTTGGTTACGAGGAGATGGTGACCCCGGTCATCGAGCACACGGAGCTGATCGAGCGCGTCGGCGAGGACACCGACGCCGTGGCGAAGGAGCTCTATCGCTTCGAGGATCGCGGCGGGCGCCAGCTGGCGCTGCGGCCGGAGGCGACCGCGGGCGTGGTTCGTGCCTACTTCGAAGGCGGACTGAATCAGGGGCCGCAGCCCGCGCGACTCTATTTGCTGGGGCCGATGTTCCGGTACGACCGCCCGCAGAAGGGTCGCTATCGCCAGTTCTTCCAGCTGGACGTGGAGGCGATCGGCAGCGCGAGCCCCGCGCTGGACGCGGAGATCATCGAGCTGGCGAGCAGGTGGCTGCGCGAGGTCGGGCTGGGCGAGCTGACGCTGCAGCTGAACTCCATCGGCGACCAGCAATGCCGGCCCGCCTACCTGGATCGACTGCGAGCCTATTACCGGCCGTTCAAAGACGGGCTCCACGGTGATTGCCGGCGCCGGTTGGAGACCAACCCGCTGCGTCTGCTCGACTGCAAGGTCGAGCAGTGCCAACCTTTCAAGGCCAAGGCGCCGCGCATCACCGATCACCTCTGCGAGGAATGCTCGGCGGCGTGGGTCGCGGTGCGCCGTCTGCTCGACGCCGCGGGCATCGAGTACCAGCTCAGCCCTCACCTCGTGCGCGGTCTCGACTACTACACGCGCACCGTCTTCGAGTTCTATCCCGCCGGGGCCTCCGGTCAGCAGGATGCGCTGGCATCGGGCGGTCGGTTCGACGGGCTGGCCGAGGCCGAGGGGTGG
Source organism: bacterium (assembly GCA_004299235.1). Taxonomy (NCBI): domain Bacteria; species bacterium. Next base: position 166,514 of record SCQL01000009.1, on the reverse strand, counting down.
CCCGCGACGCCAGGGGTCGGCTTCGCCGGCGGGCTGGATCGCGTCACGGAGCTGATGGCGTCAGGTCGGGAGGAGGTGGTCGCGAGCCCGGCCGCCGACGTCGTGGTGCTTGCCGACGGCAGCCTCGACGTGGCGGCAGCCGAGGTGGCGCGCCTGTGTCGCGCCGTGCGCTCGGTCGCCGTCGATTACGAACCCAAGAGCCTGCGCGCGAAGATGCGCTCCGCCAACAAGCTGGGGGCGCGCTGGGTCGTGCTGCTGGGCGCTGATGAGGCGGCGAATCGCACCGCCCAGCTCAGAGAGATGGCGAGCGGGGAGCAGGTCGAGGTCGCGTGGACGGACCTCGCCGGGCGCCTGGCATGAGCGGCTATACCGCGCCGCACTGCGGCTCGTTGCGCGCCTCCGACGCCGGCCGTGAGCTCGAGCTCTACGGCTGGGTGGCGCGCCGTCGCGACCACGGAGGGTTGATCTTCATCGACCTGCGCGACCGGTGGGGTGCGGTGCAGGTGGTGTTCAACCCGACGCGGGCGCCGGAGGCCCACGCCGGCGCGGCGGAGCTGCGCGCCGAGTTCGTCGTCCGGGTCAAGGGCATGGTCGGGCGCCGCCCGGCGGGTTCGGAGAATCCACGCATGCCCACCGGCGAGGTCGAAGTCACGGCGTCAGAGCTCGAGGTGGTCAATGCCTCGGAGACGACGCCGTTTCCGATCGAGGACCCGGAAGAGCCAGATGAGAAGACGCGCCTGGAGTATCGATATCTCGACCTTCGCCGTCCACGCATGACGCAGATGCTGGAACTCCGAAGTCGCGTCAACAAGATCATCCGGGACTTCATGGACGGCAATGAGTTCATCGAGGTCGAGACGCCGATCCTCACGCGCAGCTCGCCCTCTGGCGCTCGCGACTTCCTCGTCCCGTCCCGCCTGCACCCGGGAAGCTTTTACGCGCTGCCGCAGGCGCCGCAGATGTTGAAGCAGCTGCTGATGGTGTCGGGTGTTCAGCGCTACTACCAGATCGCCCGCTGCTTTCGGGACGAGAACCTGCGCGCCGACCGCCAGCCGGAATTCACTCAGCTGGACATCGAGATGTCGTTCTGCGACGAGGAGGATGTCTTTGCCCTTGTCGAAGGCCTCTTCTCCCAGCTGTGGCAGGAGGTCCTCGGGGTCACGCTGAAGGTGCCGTTTCAGCGCCTGGACATCAAGGAGTCGCTGCTGCGGTTCGGGACCGACAAGCCCGATCTTCGCTACGAGCTGGAGATCGCCGATCTCGGACCGGCCCTGGCCAAAACGAAGGTCCAGGTGTTCCGCAACGTCCTCGCCGCGGGCGGGGTGGTGCGCGGCCTGAGCGTGCCTGGCGGCCGGGACCTGGCGCGCCGCGAGCTCGACGAGCTCGTCACCGTCGCCAGGGGCGCCGGCGGGCAGGGCCTGGCATGGCTGCCCGGCGGTCCGCTCGACAAGTTCCTCACCCAGGACGAGATCGCCGAGGTCCAACGCCTGACCGGCGCGGGGCCGGACGACCTCGTCCTGATCGCCGCCGACCGCCGGCGGAAGGCCGAGACGGTGATGGGTTTGATCCGCCAGGAGGTCGCCAGGCGCCGGAAGCTCGTGCGGGAGGACGAATGGAAATTCCTCTGGATCAACCCCACATACCTTTTTGACGAGGACGACCAGGGCAAGCTGACCTATGCCCACCACCCCTTCACGCGGCCCTTCGAGGAGGACATGCCGTTCGTCGACGCCAGGCCCTACGACGTTCGGGCGCATGCGTACGACATCGTTTGCAACGGCTACGAGCTCGGGGGAGGAAGCCTCCGGATCTACGACCCGGCGACGCAGGAGAGGGTGTTCCAGCTGCTGGGCATGCCGCTGGAGACGATTCGGGCCCGATTCGGCACCCTGCTCCAGGCCTTCACCTACGGGGTGCCTCCACACGGAGGTATCGCACCTGGCATCGACCGGGTCGTGATGATGCTGGGCGGCACGGACAACATCAGGGACGTGATCGCCTTCCCGAAGACCCAATCGATGTCCGACCTGATGTTGGGAGCGCCGTCTGAGGTCGACGCGCCGCAGCTCGAAGAGCTTCACGTCCAGGTCGCGCCGCCCAGGAAGCCCGGCACGTAGTATTGACGCCGCTTCCAAAGGGGCGCGGGCCGTGTGCGGCTTGCCCAACATTCGAGAAATCGGGACCCCGGAGTCCGGAAGCCGACCAAATGCCCGCTCGACGGGACTTGGAGAGCCAAGGCAGGGGACCCACCTGAGCTCGCTCAGGACAACCCACCCCCGCGTCCCGGAGGGAGCGTATTGGCGCTGCTGAGGCTGGTGCCGCCCGGCCTCGTCGTGGCGGTCCTGGCGGCGCTGATCCTGTCGCAGGTGTTCTTTGCCCTCCTGCCGTACCGCCGCCGCGCCTACCTGCCGATCCTGCTGATGACCGGCATGGGCTTCGCCCTCGGTCAGCTGTGGGATTTCCTCGGTCTGCCCTCGCTGCGCATGGGCCAGGCCGACCTGCTGCCCGCGGTCTTGTTCGCGCTGCTCCTGCAGCCGCTGGCGCGTTTCGTGCCCCGCCCCGGTCGCGAACCCAGGGCACCCAAGCCGACACGGACACCGCGTGGCGGCTAGCCGGATTCACTCCGGGGCTCACCTCGCGTCGCTGCGCGCCGGCCGACCGCCGTCGCTCTCGTGCCGCGCACTTAAGATTGCGGTTGTGTTTGCGGGCTCGGCTCCACGGGTATTCAGTCGATGACCAGTCAGAGCTTCATGTGGCTCGCGTTCGGAGTCGCCGCGCTTTTGGTGGCGGTGGCGCTGGCCGCGGTGCTGATCCGGCTGCGCGGCACGCTGGGGGCGGTGGAGGAGCTGCTGGACACGACCAATGAGGAGATGAAGGAGACACTGCCCGAGGTGCGACAGACGATCGGCAACGTCAACGACATCACCGCGGGAGTCAACGTCGGCCTGCGCACCGGGGGGCGCGGGGCGGCGGCGGTCGGGCGTGGCATCAGCGCGGCGGCGCATGGCGTGAAGGTCGCGGGTGAGAGCCTTGTTCGCTCGGTGTTAGGAGGTTAGCGATGGCTGACGAGAGAGGCGGTGGCGGCGGCTTTGGCTGGTTCATCCTGGGCGGCCTCATCGGGCTTGCCGCGGGCGCGTACATCGCCTCCGGTCCAGCCCGCGGCCAGGTCGACAGCCTGAAGAGCAAGACGATCGAGCTCGGCGGGAGCGAGCCGGTGCAGAAGGCCAAGGAAGCCGCGCAGCGAGCGCGCGAGATCGTCTCCGACCCCGAGCATCCGGTGGGGAAGGCGATCCAGGACGGCGTTGCCGCCGCCAAGCGCAAGCGCGAAGAGCTGGAAGCCGCTGCCGCGCGCAAGCTCCATCAGGCGACCGACGGCGACGGCCTAGAGAAGTAGGAGCCAAAGGCAAGGAATGGCGAAGCGCGATCTTGCCGAGCTCAAGATCCCGGCGTCGCCGGCGTTCATACCGGTCGCCAAGCGGGTGGCCACGACGCTGGGCAGTCAGCTCGGCCTGAGCCTGGTCGACCTGGACGAGCTGACGATCGCGCTCACCCAGGCGTGCGACAGCGCGATCGCGGCGGCGGCCGACCTCGCGGGTCCGGCCGACCTCAAGCTGACATACTTCGCCACCAATCGAGCGCTGGTCGTCGACGTGGACCTGATGCCGTCGGAGGCCGAACCGCTGCCCGCCCCCAAGCACGGGGCCGAGGTCGATCCCGAGCTGCAGCGGCTCGCCTACGAGATGATCCGCTGCTTCGTCGACGATTTCCGGCCGCTGGTGGAACCCCGCACCGGCCACCTTCGCTTCCGGATGGTCAAATACCTGGCGGGCTGAAAGTGCGGCGGGGACTGCGGTCCTCTCCCGCGGACCTTCTCCTGGGAGCTCCATGCAACGATTGGGTGATGCTTGGGAACGAACGCACGGCGGCCGGAGTGAATCCGGCCTAGCGGCCGCGCGTTAGCCATTCAGTTCGATGGCTTCAATGCCGCGCCCGTCCCGCGAGGAGCTGCGGGCGCTCCATCGCCGCTACCGGGACAGCCAGGACCCGGCCGAGCGCGATCGCATCCGCGAGCGGCTCGTCAGCGCCTACCACGACTTCGTCTTCTTCCTCGCGCGCAAATTCCAGAACCGCGGCGAGCCGCTGGACGACATCGTGCAGGTCGGCTACCTCGGCCTGATCAAGGCCATCGAGCGTTTCGACCCGGACCTCGGTTACGAGTTCACCACCTTCGCCACGCTGACCGTCGCCGGCGAGATCAAGCGTCATTTCAGGGACAAGGGAACCGCGATCCGTTTTCCGCGCCGCCTGCAGGAGCTGCACCAATCGGTGGTTCGCGTCAACGAGCAGATGAAAAACGAGCTCGGCCGCGAACCGAGCGTCGGCGAGCTCGCCGAACACCTGGGCGTGTCTCCCGAGGACGTCACCGAGGCGATGGAAATCGGACCGGCGTACATGCCCCTGTCGCTGGATCAACCGGTGGCTTCCGCCGACGGCCAGGACAGCCGCGTGGTGGCCGAGCGCATCGGCAGCGCGGATCCTGAGCTCGACCGCGTCGAGATGCGCGACGTTCTCAATCGGGCGATGGAACACCTGACGCCGCGCGAGCGCGCCATCATGGCCATGAGGTTCTACGAGCAGATGTCCCAGTCGGAGATCGCGCGGCGGCTGGGCATCAGCCAGATGCACGTGTCGCGCCTGCAACGCGCCGCGCTGGAGCAGTTGCGGAAGCACGTGCCGCAAGAGAGCGGATAGCTCCGGGGTGCCGCTGCTCGAGTCGCGCGCGCCGTCGGACCCGCTGACGTTGTTTCGCCGCTGGTATCGCGAAGCCGAGCGGGCCGGCGCACCGCAGCCCGACGCCATGGCCCTGGCCACCGCCGGACCCGGCGGACCGTCGGCCCGCATGGTGCTCTTGAAAGGCATCGAGGACGGCGCATTCCTCTTCTACTCGAACTACCAGAGCCGCAAGGGCCGTGAGTTGGCCGCAAGCCACCGCGCCGCGCTCGTTTTCCACTGGTCGGCGACGCGCCACCAGGTGAGGGTCTCGGGGACGGTCCGGCGGCTGAGCCGGGCGGCTTCACTGGCCTACTTCAGGAGCCGGCCCCGGGGCGCGCAGCTCTCGGCACTGGCCTCCCGACAGAGCAGAGTCGTCGCCTCGCGCGCCGACCTCAAGCGTGCGGTCGAAGATCTCGACCGGCGTCACCCGGACCTGGTGCCCCTGCCGGACGATTGGGGCGGCTACGGGCTGCGACCGCGCTGGATCGAGTTCTGGGAGAACCGCGCCGACCGCCTCCACGACCGGCTCCGCTACGTCAGGCGGCCGGGCGGGGCATGGCGGATCGAACGCCTCTCACCGTAAGCTAGACCAGCCCCGTGACCGGGAACGAAATCCGCAGACGTTTTCTAGAGCATTTCGCGAGCCGGGAGCATCTGGTCCTCCCCAGCGCGCCATTGGTGCCGCATGGAGACCCGAGCACGCTCTTCATCTCGGCCGGAATGCAGCCGCTTCAGCCCTACTACCTGGGCTTTAGCCAGCCGCCCGCGCCCAGGCTCGCCAGCTGTCAGAAGTGCCTTCGCACCGGGGACATCGAAGAGGTGGGGAAGACCGACCGTCACAACACGTTCTTCGAGATGCTCGGCAACTTCACCCCGACCGGCGCGTACTTCAAAGAGAGCGCGATCCCGCTGGCGTGGGAGCTGGTCACCGAGGGCTTCAAGATGCCGGCCGAGCGGCTGCGCGTCACCATCCATCCCTCCGATGACGACGCGTACATGCTTTGGACCCAGCGCACCGGGATCTCCCACGCCCACATCACACGCCTCGGGAGCAACTGGTGGGGGCTCGGCCGCGGGCCCTGCGGGCCGGACTCCGAGATCTGGTGGGATCGCGGGCCGGAGGTGGGCTGCGGCCGGCCCGACTGCGTGCCCGACCACTGTGATCGATTCACGGAGTTCTGGAACCTCGTCTTCCCGCAGTACGACCAGCGCGGGGCGCTGGCGGGCGACCCCTCGACCGCCGAGGCGATCACGCGCGGCCTCTCTGACGGCACGCTGGTTCCGCTCCAGCGCCCCGCGATCGACACCGGGATGGGCCTCGAGCGCATCGCCTACATCCTCCAGGGCAAGACCAACGTTTTCGAGTCGGACGTGGTCGCGCCGCTGATCGATTTCGTCCGCCAGTCGAGCGCGAAGCCGACCTCCCTGTCCGAGCGGATCATCGCCGACCACGTCCGCGCGATGACCTTCTGCATCGCGGACGGCGTGATTCCCTCCAACGAAGGCCGTGGTTACGTACTGCGCCGGCTCATCCGCAGGGCGGCCCTGCACGGCCGGCGAATCGGACTTCGGGCCAAACTGACCGGCGGCGTCGCCGTGGCGGTCGAGATGTTCAAAGCGCCATATCCCGAGCTCCAGGCTCGCGAGCCATTCATCACCGAGGTCGTGGAGACCGAGACGGAGCGCTTCCAGCGAACGCTCGAGCAGGGGATGGAGCAGTTCGAGAAGGTCGCCGTGCGTCACCCGAAGTCGGTTCCCGGCGCCGACGCCTTCCGCCTGCACGACACCTTCGGGTTTCCGCTCGAGCTGACGCGCGAGCTCGCGGATGAGCGCGGCATGAAGGTCGACGAGGAAGGCTTCCGCGTGGCGATGGCGGGTCAGCGCGAGCGATCTCGGCGGACGGCGCCACAGCAGTGGTCCGCCGCCAAGGACATCCCGAAGTCGGAGTTCACCGGGTATATGGAGCTGACGACGGAAACCACCGTCCTCGCCCTCCGCAAGGATGGCGGTGCCACCGAGGTCGCGACCGAGGGCGACCAGGTGGAGGTGTTCCTCGCGCGCTCGCCGTTCTACGCGGAGTCGGGCGGGCAGATCGGCGACACCGGCACGATCACGACGCCAGGCGGCCGGGTGCGGGTCGAGGACGCTCAGAAGCCGGCCGAGGGCGCCATCGCGCACCTGGGGACCGTGATCACGGGCGAGGTGCGCGTGGGGGAGGAGGCGAGCGCGGCGGTGGACGCCATACGCCGCCGCCAGATCGCGCGTCATCACTCGGCCACGCACCTGTTGCACAGGGCCCTTCGCGAGACGCTCGGCGATCAGGTGGTGCAGAAGGGCTCCTGGGTCGGGCCCGACCACACGACGTTCGACATCCCGCTGAGCCGCGCGATCACCAAGGACGAGCTCGCGGGGATCAACCGCCGGATCATGGAGAAGGTGCGTGCTGGCCTCCCGTTTCACGAGAGCCACAGACCGTACAAGGAGGCGGTGGCGCAGGGCGCCATGCACCTGTTCGAGGAGAAATACGGCGACGTGGTGCGCGTGGTGTGCTTCGGCGACTGGACTTGTGAGCTGTGCGGGGGCACCCACGTGACGAACAGCGCCGACGTCGGCACCGCGGTCATCGTCTCCGAGTCGAGCATCGGTTCTGGACTGCGCCGGATCGACATGGTCGTCGGCGAGGCCGCGGACGAGCTCGTCCGGCGCGACCGTGAGCTGCTGTCGGAGCTGGCGCGGGCGTTCAACGCCGGCCCGGACCGTCTGACCGAGCGCGTGCGCGCCCTGCGCAGCCAGGTCAAGGACGCCGAGCGTGAAATCGAGAAGCTGCGTGACCAGGTCCGGAGCGCACGCGTCGGAGCGGGCGACGGGGTGGCCGTCAAACAGGGCAGCGTGGCATTCGTGACCGAGTCCGTTCAAGCCGCGAATCTCGCCGAGCTCGCCGGTTATGCGGACCGCTACCTCGAGGTCGTGAAGTCGGGCGTCGTAACCGTTGTCGCCGGCGACATGTTTGTGATCAAGGTGTCCAGGGACCTCGCCTCGCAGTACGATGCCAACCGCCTCAAGGCCCATTTCGGCACCGGTGGCGGTTCCGCGCACCTCGTGCGTGGCAAACTGACCGTTCCCGCAGCGGAGGCGTTTCGGCGTCTCGAAGCCGCCCTAGGAGCCAAGCCGGATTGACGAAGTTCAAGTTCCTGCGCAAGCGCAGCGAGTACTACCGCCACTTCACCGTCCTGGACATCGGCACCGATCTCATCAAGGTGCTGGTGGTCCGGCGCGACGGTCCAGACGGCGAGGTGCTCGGCGTCGGGCGCGAGCCGCAGGCGCCGGCGGCGATGTCCGGCGGCGCCATCGCCGACCTGGAATCGGTGATCCAGTCCTGCAACCGCGCGCTCGAGGCGGCCGAGGACATGGCCAAGACGGTCCCGGGCCAGGTCGTGGTGGGCATCGCGGGCGAGCTGATCAAGGGTTTCTCGTCGACGATCGCCTACCCGCGAGAGAACCCGAAGGCGCGCGTTCGCTCCAGCGAGATCTCGACCATGCTCCAGATGGTGCAGCGCCGCGCGCTCCGCGAGGCCCAGCACCTGCTGGAGATGGAGCGCAGCTACGGTCAGCTCGAGGCGCGGCTGGTCCACTCGGCGATCACCAACGTGCGCGTGGACGGCTACCCGGTCACCAACCCGGTGGGCTTCACCGGCAAGAACCTCGAGGTCACGGTCTTCAACACGTTTGCGCCGATGACCCACATCGACGCCATCGAGACCGTCGTGCGAGAGCTCGACCTCGAGCTGGCGGCCGCCGTCGCTCAGCCCTATGCGCTGGCGCGGGCCTGCGCCAGCGAGGAGACGTGGGCGGAGGGCGGGATCTTCGTCGACGTCGGCGGCGGCACCACCGACGTGGCGCTGGTACGCGATGGGGGCGTCGAGGGCACCCGAATGTTCAACCTCGGCGGTCGCGCCTTCACCCGCCGCCTCGCGCTCGCGTTCGGCCTCAGCTACGAGGAGGCCGAGGCGCGCAAGCTCCGCCACTCGGAGGGTCTGCTTTCGGCCGACCAGCACCGCCAGGTGTCCGAGCTGCTGAGCGCTGACGCGGAGGTCCTGCTGCAGGGCCTGGCGCTCAGCGTGAGGGAGCTGTCGCGAGGCGAGCGGCTGCCGACCAGCATCTATCTGTGCGGCGGCGGCAGCCTCCTCCCCGAGCTCACGCTCGAGATGGTCAAGAACAGCTGGGCGGCGGGCCTTCCGTTCCCGCGAGAGCCTCGGATACGGCACCTGGTGCCGCCGGACGTGCGCAACCTGACCGATTCCACCGGCCAGCTCTCGAGTCCCCAGGACGTCGCTCCGATGGGTCTGGCGAACCACGCTCTGCGGACCGAAGCCGAGGAGCGCGACACCGTCAACACCGTCATGCGGCGGGTCCTGGGCGCTATAAAGGTCTAGCTAGGCTCCCAGGAGACTTGTAAACGCCATGGCAACGAACCCCATATACGTCGAAAGCGAGGACGAGATCCCCGAGGTCGTCGAGCGGCTTCGCCGCTCCGGCGGTGAGGACGCGATGCTCGTGCTGCCGATGCGCTCGCGCATCGGGCAGAGCCGCTTCAACTTCCAGCTCCTGCGCAACTACTCGGCGCGCATGGGCAAGCGGGTCACCGTCGTGTGCGACGACCCAGCGGTCCAGAAGATGGCCGCCGAGAGCGGCTTCCCGGTGTTCGGCGCCGTCGGGCCGCAGGGCGAGGGCATCCCGTCGGAGCCCGAGGCCCCGCCTCCCGTTCGGAGGTGGTGGCGGCGGGCCCGCGCCGCGCCCGTCGCTCACGTCGGCGTCGCCGCGCCGACCAAGCTCATCACCAAGAACGCGACCGAGCTCAAGCCGGGGCGCTTCCTCCTGTACGTCACGGCGGCGACCCTGCTGGTGGTCGGGCTGTTCGCCATGGCGGTCTACGTCCCTTCCGCCTCGGTGACGCTGGTGGCCCAGGCCCAGCCGTTCACGGAGAAAGATGTCGAGATCCAGGCTCAGCCCGGCAAGGCGCCGATCCACGTGCGCACGGACGTCATCTCGCGCTCCAGCTCGCAGGGCTTCAAGACCACGGGCGTGATCCAGGTGCAGCTGGCGCCGGCCACCGGCCAGGTCGTGTACACGAACGACCTGAAGAGTTCGGCCTTCACGAATTCCCCTGGTCTGGTCTTCAAGCGTGGCCAGCGGCTGATGAACACCGACAGCATCACATTCGCGCAAACATCCCCGGACACCACCGTCCCATGGAACGGCGGACAGGCCACGGTCAACGTGCAGGCAGTCACTCCCGGATCGGCCGGCAATGTCGGCCACGACACGATCACGCAAATCCTCGATTGTTGCGGTCCCTTTGACTCAAGCAAGGTCCATGCCACCAACCCGCAGGCCACCGGCGGAGGGACGGACGCGTCGTCCACGCCCCAGATGACCGAGGCCGACTTCGACTCGGCGCGGGCGCAGCTGGAGCAGGAGCTGCGCCAGAGCATCGCCCAACAGCTCGTCGGCGCGGGACAGGCCGGGGAGAAGCTCAGCGAGACGATCGTCTACGGTCCGCCGAACTTCACCACCGACCACCAGCCGAACGACAAGGTGCCGACGTTCAGCGGCACGCTGACGCTCACCGGCGAGGGCGACTTCTACGTCGATGCCGACGTGCAGAAGGCTTTCCGGAACTACCTCGCGCAGCGGGTGCCGAACGACCAGCAGCTGCTCACCGAGAGCCCGATCCTGGTGGATTACCGCATCCTCAACGCGACGAGCGGCGGCAACCTCACGTTCGTCGGCAGCGCCTCCGCCTACGTCGCCCCCAAGCTCGACGAAGCCAAGATCCGATCGCAGATCGTCGGCCGGCCGCTGGCCCAGGCGAAGTTCTACCTCGAGCGGCTGCCGATCAAGTCGGTCGCCATCAAAGAGCAGCCGATGGCCCTGCCGCTCATGCCTCTGCTGGTCGGACGCATCTCACTCCACTACGTGGTGCAGCAGGGCACGCCATCGAGTTCCGCGGCCGCGTCCGGTGCGTCTTCACCAGCCGCGTCGCCCGCACCCTCACCCTAGTGCGCATACTCGCGGTCGATCCGGGGTCGAAGCGGGTCGGGCTCGCGCTCAGCGATCCCACGGCGACCATCGCGCAGGCGCTCATGACCGTCCCGGCGGAGCCGTCGGCGACGCTTGCGGCGCGCCTGGCGGAGATCGGCAAGGCACACGAGGCAAGGCGGATCGTGGTCGGCCTGCCGCGGCGCATGGATGGAACGCTTGGGCCGGAGGCGGCGGCGGCGAAAAAGCTCGCCGATGCGATTCGAAGGGCCTCGAAGCTTCCGGTCGAGCTCGTCGACGAGCGCCTGACGACGGTGGCCGCGGAGCGCTCGCTGATCGCGGGCGGCGTGCGGCGCGCCCAGCGGCGGCTCAGCGTCGACCGGGTGGCCGCCGCCCTGATGCTCCAGGCCCACCTGGACCGGCGACGTGACGGCTGACGAACCGACTCAGCCGATCACGCTGATCGATGAGACCGGGCACGAGCGCCGGTTTCGGCTCCACGACGCGTTCGACCTCGATGACTCCATCTACTACCTGGTCGAGGACGTTGAGGACCCGACCCAGGTGCTCTTGCTGCGGGAGACGGCGGGCGTGCTGGAAACGGTGGATGGGGAGGAGTTCAAACGGGTCATCGCCGCCCTGGAGGAGGATGACGTCGAGTGAAGAGGCTCGTCGCCGTCCTGCTCGTGATCGCCCTGCTGGGATTCGGCACGTCCCGGGCCATCGACTGGTGGAACTTCAACGTCAACACCCCGATCTCGAGCACCAGCCATACGGTGCCGTTCCACATCGACCAGGGCGAGACCTCGGCGCAGATCGGTGACGAGCTGCTCAACCTGCGCCTCATCCGCAGCGCGCTGGCCTTCGACATCTACGCTCGGATGACCGACGCCGGGCCGAAGTTCCAGGCCGGCGCATTCGTCCTCAACTTCAACATGACGATGGCGCAGATCGTGGCCGCGCTCCAGCACGGCAACTCGGACCAGGAGGTCATCACGTTTCCCGAGGGCTTTCCACTCCGAGAGCAGGCCAAGGTCGTGGCCAGGGCGAAGGTCGGGACGTCGCCGAACTACGCGACCGCCGCCGACTACCTGGTGGCCGCGGCGGATCCATCGTGGGCGTCCTCGTACAGCTTTCTACCGGCGCGGCCGGGCAATCCAGGCGTGCCCTTCGAGGGCTATCTCTTTCCCGACACGTACCTCATCGATCCCGCCGCCGGCGTGCGCGGCCTGGTCAAGGAGCAGCTGGATCAGTTCGGCGTGGTCTTCTCGGCCGACCTCCGGGCGCAGATCGCGCAGGCGACACCGGCCCGGCCCGCGGAAACGATCCAGTCCATCGTCATCCTCGCCTCGATGGTCGATCGCGAGGCGAACACCCCCACCGACCGAGGCAACGTGTGCAGCGTCTACTACAACCGGCTCAGGCTCAACATGCCGCTGGGTGTCGATGCGACACTTCTCTACGCTCTGGGGAGGCTCACGCCCGAACCCACCGCGGCCGAGCTGCAGATGAACTCGCCCTACAACACGCGCATCCACACGGGCCTTCCCCCCGGACCGATCGGCAACCCGGGCAAGGCGGCGCTGCTCGCCTGCGTCAACCCGCCGCAGACCGCTTACCTCTACTACTTCGCCGACACGCAGAGGGTGACGCACTTCGAGACCAACGAGCAGGATTTCGAACGCGACATTCAAAAGTACGGCGTGAGCGGAAGCTGAGAGTCTTCCTTCTCGGCCACGGGATCTCCTACTCGCGCAGCCCCGACATGCACAACGCGGCCTTTCGCGCGGTCGGGCTTGACTGGACGTACGAGCTGCTGGACGTCGCGCCCGAACAGCTGCCGGCGGCGATGCGGCGTCTTCGCGAGCCGGATGCGGCGGGCGCCAACATCACCATCCCGCACAAGCGGGCGGTGATGGAGCAGGTCGACAGCCTCGACCCCGGAGCCCTGCGAGCGCGAGCCGTCAACACCATCGCCCGCGAGGGCGGCCGCCTGGTCGGCTCCAACACCGACGTGGCGGCGATCCGCTCCGCGGTCGACGACTTGGGCCTCGAGCCCAGGGGGGCGACGGTCGTGATCCTGGGCGCCGGCGGCTCGGCGCGCGCCGCGGCGGTGGCGCTGGAAGGCGCGCACCTGGCCTTCGTGTCCAGGCACCCGGAGGTGGTCGATCTCCCGGGGAGGGTGATCCCCTGGGAGGAGCCGTCGTTGCCGAAGCTCGTGAGCTCAGCCGACCTCCTGCTCAATGCCACGCCGTTGGGGCGCCGGGACGAGATGCCGATCCGGCCGGCCGCCTTGCCGCGCAATGGCGCGGTCATCGACCTCGTCTACGTCAAGGGCGGCACGCCGCTGGTGCGCAAGGCGCGCTCGCTGGGCCTGCGCACGGTCGACGGCTGGCAGATCCTCCTCGAACAGGGTGCGCGGTCGTTCGAGATCTGGACCGGCCGCCCCGCGCCTGTGAGCGCGATGCGCGAAACTCTGCAGCCGTGATACGCCGACGGTGAGCTCGCTCCCGATCGTCATCGGCTGGGCCGTCGTCGGCGCCGGGGCCGGATGGTTCGTGCGCTGGGGCTCCGTTCGACTGGCGCGGCTGGAAGGGCTGGAGGCGGGCGCCAGGCGCTGGCAGGTTTACGGGCCGCCCATCCTTGCGGCGCTCCTGTTCGCTTTGTTCGCGTTCGAGCTCAGCTCGTTCCCGATGCTCCTGCTGCGCAGCATCTTCGTCCTGGTCCTGGTCCAGGTGATCTTCTTCGACTACGAGCACCGGCTGATCCTCGACCGCGTGCTGTTCCCGTCGATGGGCCTGGCCCTGGTGGTCAGCCTCTTCGGCCACCCCTGGTGGGCGGGTATCGCGACAGGGTTCGCCGCCGGCCTGCTCTTCCTGGTCCTGGCGCTGGCGGGCGCGGCCATCTTCAAGGCGGAGGCGCTGGGGTTCGGTGACGTCAAGCTCGCCCTGTTCATGGGCCTGCTGCTCGGTCCGCTGCCGACCATCACGGCACTTTTCTACGGCGTCGTCCTCGCCGGGGTGGTCTCGGTGGGGATCATCATCTGGCACCGCTCGATGAGAGGGACGATCGCCTACGGGCCCTATCTGGCCGCGGGCGCGCTGATCGTCCTTTTCCAACTGCACCGGCTTCCAGGACAATAGGCGCCGATGACTGAACAGCTCCTACCCGGCGAGACCCTCATCCTCAAGGACCACCAGCACTGGATCGTCCTCGTCAAGAGCCTCGTGATCCCGGTGCTCCTCTTGGTCGTGGTCGCGATCGCCGACTTCACGGTCCTGTACACCAGCCACATCCCACATCTCCGGCTCATCCTCACCCTGGGGGTCGTCGCCCTGGCGGGAATCCGGCTCATCGTGCTGTGGATCCGCTGGCGGTCGACCTCCTACACGCTCACGGACCAGCGGATCAAGATCGAGTCCGGCGTTTTCGGCCGCCAGTCGAAGATGATCCCCATCGACAGGGTGCAGGACTGCAGCACCAAGCAGTCGCTGTTCGGCCGCATGCTCGGCTACGGGCGGGTCGAGGTCGACGCCGCCGGCGCCCAGGGGGCCGAGGTCCTCGACCACCTCCCGAGCCCGGGGACGTTTCGGGACCAGGTGTTCGTGCAGTCGGAACGGCGTCGGGGCGGCGCGCCCGCAGCCCCGGCCAACCCCAGCGGCGTCTAGTGCACGGTCCCTGGCATGCCGTCGAACCCACGGGGCGGGACATCGGCGCTGGCGCGTAAACCGCTCGCGCTGCTCGGCTTCATGGGCTCGGGTAAGACCGTGGTCGGCGCGCTGGTGGCGGCGCGCGCCGGGGCCCGGTTCCACGACCTGGACCTGATGATCGAGCAGGAAGCCGGAATGACCATCGCCGACATCTTCGCCACCAGGACCGAGGCCGCTTTCCGCGCGCTGGAGAAAGAGCTGCTGCCGAAGGCGCTCACGCCAGGTTCAGTCGTAGCGCTGGGCGGGGGCACCTTGATCGACGACGCCAACTGGCGCCTGGTCGCCACTCAATCGATGACCGTCTACCTCGAGGTCCCATTCCAGGCCATGTGGGGGCGAGTCCACGCCCAGAGCGGCAGGCCGCTCATCGCGGGCCGTTCCCGCGACGAGATCGAGGCCCTGTTCGAGCGGCGCCGCCCGCGTTATGAGGAGTCGTCCTGCCGTGTCGACGGCGATCGCCCGGCCGAGGTCGTCGCCGCGGAGGTGATGCGGCTTTGGTGCGGCTGATCCTCGATTCTTCGATGGGCAGCTATCCGGTGCTCATCGGCAGCGACGCCCATCGGGAGCTTCGCGGCGTGATCACCCGGCTGGATCCGAGCGCGGTCGCCATCGTCACCGATACCAATGTCAGGCCCTGGGCGGAGAAGGTCGGCAAGGCGATCAAGCGAGCCGGCCTCAAGACGGCCGTCCATGTGGTGCCGGCCGGCGAGCGCTCGAAATCCCTCTCCCAGCTGCGCGACCTGCTCGCGTTCCTGGAGCGCCAGCGCATCGACCGATCGGGTTGCGTCATCGCCGTCGGCGGCGGGACGATCGGAGACCTGGCCGGTTTGGCGGCGGCGATCTGGCAGCGTGGCGTGCGCCTGGTCGCCGTGCCCACGACGCTGCTCGCGATGGTGGATTCGAGCATCGGCGGCAAGACCGGGATCAACGGGACGCACTCCAAGAACGCGATCGGGGCCTTCTGGCAGCCCGTGGCGGTGGTGTCGGACCTCGCGTGCCTCGACACGCTCCCGCGGGCCAACTACATGGATGCGTTCGCCGAGGTTGTAAAGTACGCCGTGGCCATGGACCGGGGCCTTGCCGACCTCCTGCAAAAGGAACGCCCGCGCCTGCTCGCCGCCGACGATGCGATGCTCGAGCGGGTGGTGTTCCGTTGCGTCACGGCCAAGGGGCTCGTCGTCGCCAAGGACGAGCGCGAGAAAGGGCCGCGGGCGATCCTCAACTACGGCCACACCGCGGGCCACGCGCTGGAGGCGGCCAGCGGCTTTCGCGTCTCGCACGGTCGGGCGGTCGCGTTCGGGATGCGCGTCGCCGCCCGGATCGCGCTCTCCATGGACCTGTGCGGTGAGCGGTTCGTCGAATCGCAGGACGAGCTGCTGACGGCCTATGGGCTGCCCGACAAGACGCCCCACATCGATGCCGCGCAAGTGCTGGCCGCCATCCCGCGCGACAAGAAGGCGCGGCGCGGCAAGGTGGCATGGGTGATGCCGCGGCGCCTGGGTCACGCCGAACCGGGGCACGCGGTGCCGCCGGCGCTCGTCCGGCGAATCGTCACGAAGGCGTTGGCGTGAAGCGCATCGTCGTCGTCAACGGGCCGAACCTGAACCTGCTGGGCAAGCGCGAGCCTCACATCTATGGCACCCGCTCGATGGCCGACCTCACCGAGGCGGTGCGCGCGAAGGCGCGCGCCCTGGGCGTGGAGGTGAGCCTGCTTCAGAGCAACCACGAGGGCGAGATCGTCGACTTCCTGCAGAAGGAGGCGCCGGACTCGCTCGGGATCGTGATCAACCCCGGCGCGCTGTCTCACTACTCGCTGGCGCTTTACGATTGTCTGCAGGCGCTCGCCGTTCCGACCGTCGAAGTCCACCTCTCCAACATCCACGCCCGAGAGGCATTCCGGTCGAAGAGCGTCACCGCGCGGGCCGCCAGAGGCGTGATCACCGGCCTCGGCTTTAAGGGTTACGAGTTAGCCATGGAGTTCTTGATTGATCTCGACCAATGACTTTCGCAACGGCACGATGTTCGAGATGGACGGCCAGCTGCTGGCCATCGTCAGTGTGGAGCACATCAAGCTGGCGCGCGCCGGCGCGGTCATCAAGGCCAAGCTCCGCAACCTGCTCACCGGCTCGATCTTCGAGCAGAGCTTCCGTAGCGGGGACAAGTACAAAGCGGTCCGCATCGACAACAAAGAAGCGACCTACCTGTATGCGGACGGCAGCCACCACCACTTCATGGACACCCAGACCTACGATCAGGTGGCCGTCGACGAGGAGCTGCTGGAGTCGGTGCTTCCGCTGCTGAAGGAGGGCAGCACGGTCTTCCTCCAGCGCTACCAGGAGCGCCTGATCGGCGTCGAGCTGCCCATCAACGTCGAGCTGAAGGTCGTCTCGACGGATCCCGGGTTCAAGGGCGACACCGTTTCCGGGGGCACCAAGCCGGCCGCGCTCGAGACCGGGGCCACGATCCAGGTCCCGCTCTTCATCCAGACCGGCGACCTCATCCGGGTCGACACCCGAACTCAGACCTACATGGAGCGCGTCTAGGGGCTCAGGGCGTAGCATCCCCCTGTCATGGGTGAGAACGGCGCGTTGGGGGCGGTCCGCGTCGCCAACGAGGTGATCGCGAGCATCGCGGCGCTGGCCGCGTGCGAAGTCGAAGGCGTCGAGGGGATGGATGAGGCCGCGGCCCGCCATTTCGGTGACTGGGTGCGACGCCAGGGCGCTCACCGCGGGGTGCGCGTGCACATCGAGGCCGACCGCTCGATCCACCTCGAGGTGTTCATCACCGTCGACTCCCAGGCCAGGCTCGCCGACGTCGCGGCTGCGGTCCAGGGCAACGTCGTCGAGGCGACGGAGCGCATGCTCGGGCTGGAAGTGGGAGAGGTCAACGTCTTCGTCTCCAGCGTCGCCTTCGCCAGCTAGGCCGGCTCGCCTAGTGGGGAAGCGGCATCAGGCCAGGGAGCTGGCGCTCAAAGTGCTGTTCCAGATGGAAGGCTCCGACGACGACCTGCAGGAGGTCCTGAGCTACCACGCCGCCGAGGGGGCGGCAACGGCTGACGTGGCGAATTTCGCCGGCCAGCTGGCGCGGGGCGTGATCGCCAATCGCGAAAGGCTCGATGCCATCCTCAGCGAGGCGTCGGAGCACTGGAAGCTCGGCCAGATGGCGAAGGTGGATCGCGTCATCCTCCGCATCGCCGTTTACGAGATCGCCATCGACCGGCACGTGCCGACCAAGGCCGCCATCAACGAGTCGATCGAGCTGGCCAAGACGTTCTCCGGAGAGGAATCCGGCCGCTTCGTCAACGGCATCCTGGGCCGCGTGGCGGCGACCGCGCCTTGAGCGGGCTTGCAGCCCCCATCGCCGGTTTCGAAGACCTGCTGGCCGCCCTGGAGAGGACGATCGGGCAGCTGGCCGATGGCAGCGCGCCCGTCGATCAGCTCGTCGCCGCGCACCAGCGTGCCGTCAGCCTGCTGGCCGAAGCCGAGGCCCGTCTCGAGGCGCTCAAAGCCAGAGCAGAGCTCTTGACCACGTCGTTGCGCGGGTGAGATTCCTCCTCGCGCCGATCGTCGCCTGGACCATCTGCCAGGCCGCCAAGGTGATCCTGACCTCCATGCGCCAGCGCCGGCTGAACCTCCGCGTGCTGGCTGAGACTGGTGGCATGCCCAGCAGCCATAGCGCCATCGTCATGGGCATGACCGCATCGGTCGGTAAATATTCAGGACTCTCTTCCGCCCCGTTTGCGATCGCCCTTATCTTCTCGTTCGTGGTCATGTACGACGCGGCCGGGCTCCGGCGCGCCGCTGGACGCCAGGCCGCCGTTCTAAACCGGTTGGTCGAGGACCTCGTCAACATGCGGGGGGTGCAGGAGCAGAGGCTGCGGGAGCTCCTGGGCCATACGCCGGTGGAGGTGCTCGTCGGGGCCGCGATCGGCATCGCCGTCGGGCTCCTCCTCTGACGGGCGCGTGATGCCGCGGCTCGACGTGCTGGTGACCAAGGGCGGTTTCGCCGAATCGCGTGAACGTGCCCAGGCCCTGATCCTGGCCGGCAAGGTGCGCGTCGCCGGCGAGACCGTCCGGCGTCCCGACCGCTCGGTTCGCGACGACGCGCCCATCTCGGTGGAGTCCTCGCCGAACTACGCCAGCCGCGGCGCGCTGAAGCTGGCCCCCGCGCTGGAGCGTTTCGCCGTCGACCCCGCGGGCCGGGTGTGCGCGGACATCGGCGCGTCCACCGGCGGGTTCACCGACGTCCTTCTACGGCGCGGGGCGGCCAGGGTGTACGCCATCGACGTCGGTCGCGGGCTGCTCCACTGGCGCCTGCGCCAGGACCCCCGCGTGGTCGTGATCGAGCGGGTCAACGCGCGTGACCTCGACGCCTTTCCCGAGCCGGTCAGTCTGATCGTCATCGACGTCTCGTTCATCAGCCTCGAGAAGGTCATGCCGGCGCTGCGGCGCGCGGCGCCTGACGCGGACGTGGTCGCCCTCTTCAAGCCGCAGTTCGAGGTCGGGCGGTCGGAGGTGGGGAAGGGCGGGATCGTTCGCGACCCGGCCGCCATCGAGGCGGCCCTCAGCAGGTTCCGCGTTTGGTGCGCCGGCAACGGCTACGTCGTGGCGGCCGAGGCGCCTTCGGAGCTGCCGGGCGCCGAGGGCAACCGTGAGATCTTCCTCAGGCTCGCGCCCAGCCGATGAGATCCGAGATGCCGGCCGGATCCCCGGCTCGACCGCCCATGAAGGTCTGCATCCTCCACGGCCCGCGCGCTGAGCAGTCGGTGATCGACCGTGCCTTCACGGCGCTCAGGGAGCGTCAGGTCGAGGCGTGGGAGGCGCATCGCGACGGGCCGGTGAGCGCCCTCGCCGGCCAGCTGAAGGACACGACGCTCGTGCTGACGCTGGGTGGAGACGGGACGTTCCTCGCCGGCGCCCGGCTGGCGGCGCCGCGGCGCCTGGCCATCCTGGGCGTCAACCTGGGACGCCTCGGCTTCCTCACGGAGCTCGAATCCGACCAGCTCGAGGACGGACTGTCCCGATTCCTCGAGGGCGCGTATCGCATCGAGGAACGCACCATCCTGCAGGTGGGGTTGAGCCGCCAGGGCCGCAGCGTGGTGAAGAGCATCGGCCTCAACGAGGTCGTCGTCGACCGCGCGGGCGAGGCCCGCATGCTGCGGGTCGAGATCGAGGTCGGCGGGCAGGAGGTCGGCGTCATCGACGCGGACGGCGTGATGGTCGCCACCGCCACCGGGTCGACGGCCTACGCGCTCGCCAGCGGGGGGCCCATCCTCGAGCCGACGCTGCGCGACCTCGTGCTCGTGCCCATGAACCCATTCGCGCTCACCGTGCGCCCGATCGTCTTTCCGCCGAGACAGGACATCACACTGTCCGTCGTGCGCGGCCCCGCCGAGATGCGAATCGACGGGCGGAGCGGATGGGCGGTGGAGGCGGGCGACATGCTTCGCTGCGGCTCGCATCCCCGGCGCCTCAAGGTCGTTCGCTTCAGCCCGCCGGAGGGTTTCTACCGCCGGCTGGGCGAGAGGCTTGGCTGGGGGCGCCCGCTCGTCCCCATGAAGTAGGTGGCCAGCCACTGATGCTTCGAGAGCTCAGGGTGCACGACCTCGCCCTGGTCGCGGAGTCGCGGGTGCGCTTCGGTCCGGGGCTCAACCTGCTGACCGGCGAGACCGGCAGCGGCAAGTCGCTGATCGTCGACGCCCTCGGCCTCACGCTCGGCGCTCGGGGCGCGGCCGACCAGATACGCCATGGCGCGGACCGCGCGACGGTGGAAGGGGAGTTCGAGTCCGGCGGGACGTCCCTTGTGCTGCAGCGAGAGCTGGGCCGGCGCGGTGCGGCTCGAATCGATGGGCGCCCCGCCAATCCAGGCCAGCTGCGCGAGCTCGGGCGCAACCTGGTCGCGCTGCACGGCCAGCACGAGCACCATGCCCTGCTCGATCCCGACACCCAGACAGACCTGCTGGACGCGTACGCCGGCGCGTTGGAGCTGCGATCGGCGGTGGCCGCATCCCACGGCGCCTGGCTCGCGGCCGTGAACGCGATCCGCGATCTCGAGCAGCTGCGCTCGCGTGGACAGCGCGAGCAGGAGTATCTGCGCTGGCAGCTGGAGGAGCTGCGCGCCGCCGGCCTACGCCCGGCCGAGGACGCGGAGCTGGCGGCGGAGCGGGCGGCCGTGAGGCATGCGGCTCGGCTGGCCGAGCTCGGACATGAAGCAGGGGACGCGCTTCGGGAGGATGGCGTCGCCCGCGCCGCGGCGGCCCTTCGCGCCGCCGCCGATCTGGACCCGCGCTTGACGGAGCAGGCGAGGCGGCTCGGTTCCCTCGAGGAGGACCTCTCCGACGTGGCGGCCGAGGTCCGGCGCTATGGCGAGCTCCTCGATTCCGATCCCGCCAGGCTCGAGGAGATCGAGTCACGCCTCGCCGTGCTCGACGGGGTGAAGCGGAAGTACGGGGGCAGCCTGGAGTCGGCCATCGAAGAGTGCCGCCGGCTCGAGCTGCAGCTCGGCGCGACCGAGGATCTCGGGGCGGCGCTGGCCGCGGCCGGGCATGAGCGGGACCGCTGCCGGGCGGACCTCGAGGCCGCCGCCGATCGGCTGAGCAAGGCCCGGGCCACGGCGGCGCGCCGCATGCAGAAGGCGGTGGCCGCCGAGCTCGAGGGACTCCGCCTCGAGGGCGCGCGCTTCGAGGTCCGCCTCAACCCGCAGAGCGAGATCGGGGCCGCCGGCGCCGAGGCCGCCGAGATGATGTTCTCGGCCAATCCCGGCGAACCGCTGGCGCCGCTGGCTCGGGTCGCGTCCGGCGGCGAGCTGGCGCGCGTCATGCTGGCCGTCAAGACGGTCGGCGCCGACGCCGACCGCATGCCGACGCTCGTCTTCGACGAGGTCGACGCCGGCATCGGCGGGGAGGCCGCGATCCAGGTGGGCCTGCGCCTCAAAGCGCTGGGGTCGCGCCACCAGGTGCTGGTGGTCACCCACCTGGCGCAGATCGCCTCTTTCGCGGACCATCACCTGCTCGTCGAGAAGTTGCCTGGATCCGACGGCCGCAACGTGGTCACCGTGCGTGAGCTGGGCTCTGATGAGGAGCGCGCTCAGGAGCTGGCACGGATGATGAGCGGCGGGGTCACGCCCAAGGCGGTGGCCCGAGCGCACGAGCTGCTGGAGGAGGCGAGGCGGCCGGCTGCGCGCGCCGGGCGCACGGCTCGCTCCTGATCGTGGCGCGCTCCCGACTGTTCACCGGCGCGGAGGACCGCCGCATCAAGCGCGCCCTGTGCATCGTGGCGCACCCGGACGACATCGAGTTCTACTGCGCCGGCACCGTGCTGATGATGACGCGTCGCGGGGTCGCGGTCGATTTCGTGCTGGCCACCTCGGGCGACAAGGGTTCCCGCGACGCGACGAAATCGAGCGCCCAGGTCGCGCGCATTCGCGAGCGCGAGCAGGCGATCGCCGCGGCGGTGCTGGGCGCGAACCGGGTCGCGTTCCTCCGCCACCCGGACGCCGAGCTGGTCGAGAGCCTGGAGCTCCGCGAGGAGTTCGTGCGCGAGATCCGGGCGTCGAAGCCCGATGTCCTGATCACATTCGATCCCGACGGCGGCTACAGGTACCACCCCGACCACAGGGTCGTGGGCCGTGTCGCTCTCGACGCCGCCTGGCCGAGCGCGCGCGACCCGCTGACGCATCCCAGCGCCGGCCCGCCTCACGAGACGGCGGAGGCCTGGTGCTTTGCGGGCAGGCAGCCGACGCTGGAGTCCGACGTGAGCGACGTCTTGGCGGAGAAGATCCAGGCCCGCCTCGCGCACGCCAGCCAGACGCCGAGCCCGGCCGCGCTCAGGCGCCGGTGGAGCGCCATCGCGCGCGTCGAGAGGTTCCACCAGGTGGACCTCCGATAGCCGCCGGCCGGCGCCGGAAGGCGGGGCCTATCCTTAGCCGTCGTGGAACCTTCCCTCGTGGGGCCGCGACTCGGCGTCAAGACGCCGGTGTTCGAAGGCCCGCTGGAGCTTCTTTTAGCCCTGGTCGAGCGCGAGGAGCTGGACATCCTCCAGGTCTCGCTGGCCGCGGTGACGGACGCCTATCTCGCCGAGCTCGCCGCCCGGGAGATCGCCGATGCCCACGAGATGGCCGAGTTCCTCTGGATGGCGGCGCGCCTCCTGCTGCTCAAATCCATCCGCCTGCTGCCCGGCGAGACCCCGACCGAGGAGGAAACCGACCTGCTCGGCTGGGAGGAGGAGGTGAGGCAACGCCTCGAGGAGTACCGCGCCTACAAGCAGATGGCCGGCGAGCTCATGGAGCGCGCGCAGCAGGACTCCTTCTCGTTTCCGCCGCCGGCGCGCCCCATCGAGGCGTCAGGGCAGGAGGAGCCGCTCGAGGTCGAGCTGCTGCTCGTCGCCTTCAACAGCGTCCTCGCCCGCGTCCCTCCGCGGCCGCTGGTCGTCACCGGCCGGACCTGGTCGCTCGAGGAGAAGCTGGAGCTGATCAAGGGCCGCCTGCGGCAGGGCCCGATCGAGCTCGTCGAGCTAATCCTCGAGTCGCAGGACCGCCTCGAGGCTGTGATCACCTTCGTCGCCGTTCTCGAGCTGTTGCGGCGGTCGCTGATCACCGTGCGTCAGAAGGAACGCTTCGGTCCGATTCACGTCGAGTCGAG
This sequence comes from bacterium, assembly GCA_004299235.1. Lineage (NCBI taxonomy): Bacteria > bacterium. Next base: position 143,354 of record SCQL01000009.1, on the reverse strand, counting down.
GACGCCCGCCGATGAGTGACATCTCGGCTGCCCTGGAAGCGATCCTCTTCAGCTCCAACCGGCCCCTCAAGCTGCGCGAGCTGCAGCAGGCCACGGACAGCGATCGCACGGCGGTGGAGCATGCCCTGGAGGAGCTCCGCCAGGCGCTGGAGGGCCGGGGGGTGATGTTGATGAAGCATCACGACGAGTTTCACCTGGCGACTCGGCCTGAGCATGCCGCCGCTGTTCGCCGTGCTCTCCGGCCGGAAGTGTCGGGCAAGCTCTCGCCGGCCGCTTATGAGACGCTGGCCATCGTGGCCTATCAGCAGCCTGTCGCGCGCGCTCGCATCGAGGAGGTGCGCGGCGTCAGCTGCGACAGCGTGCTCACCAACCTGGAGCTGCGCGACCTGATCACTGAGGTCGGGCGCGGCAGCGGGCCCGGCCAGCCGAAGCTTTACGGCACCACCATGAGGTTCCTCCAGGTGATGGGGCTCGAGTCGCTCGATCACCTGCCGACGCCGCGGCTCGAACGCGACTAGGTGAATCCGGCCGGCGACTCAAAACCGCCCCAGGAACGGCTGAACCGCTTCCTCGCGCGTGCCGGCGTGGCCAGCCGGCGAGCCGCGGACCAGCTGATCTCCTCCGGCGTGGTGCGCGTGAACCACGAGCGGCCGCCCGCCGCGGGCCTGCTCATCGACCCGGACCGGGATCGCGTCACCGTCGACGGCCGCGTCGTCAAACCGGTCACCAAGCATCGTTACCTCGTTTTGAACAAGCCCCTCGGGGTGATCACGACGGCCAAAGACGAGTCGGCGCGAACGACGGTTTTGGAAGTGGTCGGCGATGAGGGGAAGGCGGGCCACCGCCTCTTTCCGGTCGGACGCCTGGATGCGGACACCACCGGGCTGCTGCTCCTCACCGATGACGGCGACCTCGCGTTTCGACTCACCCATCCGCGCCACAAGGTGGCCAAGGAGTACATCGCGCTGGTGGTTGGGAACCCGAGCGCAGCCGACCTCCAGACGCTGCGGTCCGGCGTCCAGCTCGACGACGGCATGACCTCTCCGGCGGAGGTCGACGTCCTGCGGTTCACCCCCGGAAGTCGCGACGCGGGCCTCGCCGAGGTGCGAGTCGTGATCCGCGAGGGACGTCACCACCAGGTGCGCCGCATGCTCCACGTGGTTGGGCACAAGGTGCGATCGCTGCGGCGCGTCGCCTTTGGTCCTTTGAAGCTGGGCCGCTTGAAGACCGGCGATTGGCGTGTGCTGGGTGACTCGGAGGTGGCCGCTCTCCGCCGAGCCGTCGAAGGCGGATCCAGGTGATCATCGCCATCGACGGCGGCGTCGCCTCGGGCAAGTCGGCCGTCGGTCGCAGAGTGGCGGGAGCGCTGGGCGTGCCTTTCGTCGACAGCGGTCTCATGTATCGTGCCATCACGAAGCTCGCCGTCCATCGGGGCATCGACCCTCATGACCCGGCCGCGGTGGCCGAGCTCACCCAATCGACCGAGGTGAGCGTGGATGGAGAACGCGTGTGGGCGAATGGGGTCGAGCTGACGGACGGCATCTACGACGCCGACTATGCCGACGCGCTGCCGTTGATCTCAGCCATCCCCGATGTGCGCCAGGCGTTGGTCGAGCAGCAGCGCCGCATGCATCCGTCGGGCCTCGTCATGGCCGGCCGGGACATCGGCACGGTGGTGTTTCCGCACGCCGATCACAAGTTCTTCCTCGTGGCGAGCCTGGACGAAAAAGTCCGCAGGCGAGCGGCTCAGTACGAGCGACGGGGCGAGCGCGCAGACGAAGCGGCGATGCGCAAAGAGGTGGAGGCGCGCGACCGGATGGACGCGGAGCGCCCGGTCGCGCCGCTGCGCCCCGCGGAGGATGCGATCGTCATCGACACCGATCGGCTGGACGTCGACCAGGTGGTCGAGCTCATCCTGCGGCACGTCGCCGGCCGACCGAAGAGCGAATGATCTACGCGTTTCTGCGCTGGGTCATGCGCACCATGACGCAGACCTACCTGGTGGGCCTGTTCAACGTCACGGGGAAAGAGAACGTGCCCCGTCACGGACCGCTGATCATCTGCGCGAATCACTCGGCGACGCTCGACCCACCGATGGTCCCCGCGTTCGTGCCGCGCGCCGACACGTGGAGCATGGCCAAATCGGAGTACTTCACAAAAGGGTTCAACAACTGGATCTTCCGCCGGTACCAAGCATTCCCTGTGGTCCGGCACACCGCCGACCGCGCCGCTCTTCGAACGTCGTTCGACCTGCTCAAGGCGGGTCAGGTCCTGATCATCTATCCAGAAGGCACACGGGTCGAATCAGGAGTCCTGGCCGCGCCTGAGCCGGGAGCGGGGTTCATCGCCCAGAAGGCAGCCTGCCCGGTGTTGCCGGTGGGCCTGACGGGGACCCGCGAGTGCTTCCCGAAGGGAGCGCGCTGGCCGCGTCGAACCCGAGTGAACATCACGTTCGGCAAGCCGATCCTGATCGCGCAGAAGCGACCCGACGGCACGCGGGTGTCGCACGAGGAAGCCTCCGAGGCGATCATGGTCGCGATCGCGGAGCTGCTGCCCGCTCACCAGCGAGGCGCGTTCAGCGACCTCGACCCGCTCCGGCGGCGCCTGTCGGGAGTGAGCACCGCGCTGTCCCCTGCAGATGGGGGTGGGCTGGCGTGAGGGTGAGCCGCCATCCCGCCGGTCGAAAAACGTCTATCCGATCGCCGGACGCGCCCAGTCGTCTTCGGTCAGGCTGCCCAGCGCGGGGTTGAAGCAGGCGTCGAACGCCTCCTTCAGCGTCTGAGGCGTGAGGCGCGGCGGCTCCTGCCGGTAGTTGGCAAGGTCGACCAGGCGCGCGATCAAGGCGCGCGGGTGCGAGCCCCGAAGCGGCTTTTTGCCGTAGAGGTTGTTGAGCAGGTAGCCGATCGCCTTCTCGTCGAACGCCACGCCCTGGCGGTCGCACTCGTAACGGAGGATGCGGCCGAACGCCTCGGGCGAGGGATTGCCGACGCCGATCTTGTAAGCCATGCGGCGGAGGAATGCCTCGTCGACCAGCTCGGTGGGTGAGAGGTTGGTCGAGAACACCACCTGGGCCAGGAACGGGAGCTCGATCTTCCGGCCTGAGGCGGAGAGGTCGAGGTAGTCGACCTTCTTCTCCATCGGCACGATGAACCGGTTGAGGAGGCGCATCGGTGGCACCTCCTGGCGCCCGAAGTCGTCGATGACGAAGACCCCGGCATTGGCCTTCCACTGCAGCGGCGCCTCGTAGTAGCGGTTGGAGGCGTCGTAGGTCAGGTCCAGCTGCTGCAGCTTGAGCTCTCCGCCCGCAACCACCACCGGCCGCTCCACCTTGACCAGGCGTCTGTCGATCGGCTGCTCACCTTCGGCGATCTTGTGATAGACGGGGTCGATCACGCGGATGATCTCGTCACCCACCGCCACCGCGTGCGGGATCTCGATCGGAGCGCCCATCAGGAGCGCCATGCGTTCGGTGATCGTGCTCTTCCCGTTGCCCGGAGCCCCGAAGATGAAGAGCGAGGCGCGAGAGACCATGGCGCCACCGATCTGGTCGATGACGTGCTGCTCGAGCTCCAGCGTGCCGAGCGCCTTCTTGAGCGCTCCATCCGTGACGTTGGCCTTGCCGGTGACCTGCGAGCGGACGAGCCCGAGGTAGTCCTCGAAGTTGATGGGGCATGGGCCGAGGTAGCGGGTCTGCACGGCGGACATCTCGGCGGCGCGCTGCCGCCCGGCGCTCGAGACCGTGTAGTTCATGCGCACCGGGATGGGGCGGCCCTCGACGCCGGCGTCGTTCGAGAACCCCATGGTGTCCATGAGCTGCGACTTCTGGAACTCTTCGATGATCGGCTGGAGCGTTTCGAATGGCAGGCCGAGCCTGGTCTCGATCGCAGCCCCGCTCAGCTGATCGGCGAACGCGATCGTCCGCAGCAGCAGGCTGGCGACGAGGTCCCGCCTGACGTGAAGGTCTTCGAGTCGCTTCGGCGCCTCGATCGCCCCGGTTACCATCGGGCGCAAATATAACAACCGGCGCTCCGGTTCCGATCCCCGCTACCCACCGCCCCACGTAGAATCCGGGACACCGGTGCCGGAATACGCAGCTCTCGACCTCGAGACCACCGGTCTCGATCCGGCCCGAGACAGAGTGATCGAGGTCGGCGCGGTGGCCTTCACTCCCGATCGCGTCAGCACCACCCTCGAGCGGCTGGTCGATCCGGGGCGGGCGGTGCCGGAGACCGTGCTGCGCCTGACCGGCATCAAGCAGGAGGAGCTGCGCGGCGCGGCCAGCGCCCAATCCGCCCTGGGCGAGCTGGCCGAGTTCCTGCGCGGCCGCCAGCCGGTCGGGCACGGCGCCCGCCTCGACGTCGACTTCCTCACCGCGGCCGGCCTCTGGGACCCGGCGCAGGACATCCTCGACACGCTCGATGTGGCGCGCATCCTGCTGCCGTCGGCCGCCAGCCACAGCCTGCCTCTGCTGGCGACCGAGATGGGTTTCACGCAGCCGAGGCCGCACCGTGCGCTGGACGACGCCGACGCCACCCGCCAGCTGCTGCTGCGGTTGCGTGAAGAGGCGGCGGCGCTCGATGAGGCGCTCAAGGAATCGATGCTCGCGCTCGTCGCCCCATACGGCTGGTCGATCGCGCGCTTCTTCGCCGACGCGCTCACGGCGCCGAACCCGGATCCCGTGCCCGCGCCGGCCGAACGCGCGGATTCCGCCGGCCGTCGAGAACCCGCCGATCTACCCCCCGACGACCCGGAGCTGGTGGCCGCGTTGCTCGGACCCGAGGGCCCGCTGGCGGGCGTCCTTCCCGATTACGAGCACCGCGAATCCCAACTGCAGATGCTCTTGGCGGTCGCCCAGATCCAGGCGCGCGGCGGCACTCTTGTCGTCGAGGCCGGCACGGGCACCGGCAAGAGCCTCGCCTACCTGCTGCCCTCGATCGCGCGCGCCGTGCGTCACGGCGAGCGGGCGGTCGTCTCCACCAACACGCACACGCTCCAGGAGCAGCTCATGGGCAAGGACCTGCCGGGGCTGCGCGAATGGCTGCCGTGGGACTTCAAGGCGTGCCTTCTCAAAGGCAGGTCCAACTATGTCTCGCTGCGCCGCTGGCGCCGCTATCTCGCCGAACCGTGCCCGGACCCCGAGGAGCTGCGGTTCAAGCTCAAGATCCTGATCTGGCTGCACACGACCGAAAGCGGCGATCGTTCCGAGCTGCGGCTCCACGGTCGCGAGGAGGTCCTGTGGGCCCGCATCGCCTCCGATCCGCTCGACTGCGTCGGCATCCACTGCACGAAGGAGGACTGCTACGTGCACCGCGCCCGCGCCGAGGCGGAGGCGGCGGACCTGGTGGTGGTCAACCACGCCCTGCTGCTGGCCGACGCCGAGGTGGGGGGCGGGCTGCTGCCGGAGTTCGACCACCTGGTCGTCGACGAGGCCCACCATCTCGAAGAGGCGGCGACGCGCGGCCTGCGCCAGGAGGTGGACGGCCCCGGGCTGCTCGCGCTCATCGACCGGCTGGCGGGCGCCGGCGCGGCCGAGCGTGGCGGCGGCCTGCTCGAGGAGCTGCGGCGGCAGCCGCACCTCGGCGCGTCGGAGGACGCCCTCGGCCAGGCGGTACCGCTCAGCCTGTCGGCGGGCGCGCGCGTCCGTGAGCTGTTCGCCTCGGCGGCGGGCTGGATCGGGGCGCGGCTCGGCGACTCCGAGCGCAGGGACGACTCGCTGCGCCTCACGCCCGTGCTACGCGAGGACGAAGGCTGGCTGCCGATCCGGCTCGCCGGCGAGAACGCGGTGACCGCCCTGGCCGCCCTGGACGGCGCTCTGCGGCGTGCCGTCGGCGCCTCGCGTGAGTGGCTGGGGGGCGCCGAACCGGACCAGGGCGTGCGCGAGCTGGAGATCATCAGGGGCCGCCTGCAGGGAGCGACGGCGCTGCTCGACGAGGCGCTGCTGACACCGGACCCCAATCGCGTCCACTGGTTCACCCTGATCGCGCGCACCGAGAACCTGGTGCTGCGCGCGGCCCCCGTCAACGTCGGCTCCTTGCTTCGTGAGCGGGTTTACGCGGAGCGGCGATCGACCGTGTTCACGTCGGCCACCCTTGCCGTCGGCGGCAGCTTCAGCTACTTCCGTTCGCGGGTCGGCCTCGACACCGAGATCGAGGAGCTGATCCTGCCGTCCCCGTTCGACTTCCTCCACCAGGCGCTCGTCTGCCTGCCCACCGACTTCCCGTTTCCCGAGCACGAAGGCTTCGACCGCCGGGTCGAAGAGGTCGTCGCCGCGGTGGCACGACGGGTCGGCGGCCGCACGCTCGTGCTCTTCACCTCGCATCGTCAGCTTCGCGACGTGCACGCGGCCCTCAAGCATCGGGTCGACCTCGACGAGGTCCTCATCCTCGGCCAGGGAATCGACGGCCAGCGGCGCCAGCTGCTCAAGACTTTCGAGGAGGCCGAGCGACCGCTGCTGCTCGGCACGGCGACCTTCTGGGAAGGCATAGACGTGCCGGGTGAGCGGCTGAGCTGCGTGATCATGGTGCGGCTGCCGTTTCCGGTCCCGACCGAGCCGGTCTACGCCGCACGCGCGGAGCAGGTGCGCGAGCCGTTCACCCAGCTGGCTCTGCCCCAGGCCGCGTTGAAGCTCAAGCAGGGATTCGGCCGCCTGATCCGCCGTTCCACGGATCGTGGAGCGGTGGTCATCCTCGACCACCGGATCCTCGGCCGCGACTACGGCAAGGCCTTCCTCGACGTCCTGCCGCCGGCGTCGCGCTTCGTCGGGCCCGCCGGCGAGATCGCGGACCGGGTCGGCCGCTGGCTCGACCGCGCGTGAGCCGCCTGTTCGTCGTGGCCACTCCAATCGGCAACCTCGAAGACGTCTCGGCTCGCGCGCTGCGAGTCCTGGCCGAGGTGGGCGCCATCGCGGCCGAGGACACGCGCGTCACGGCACGGCTGCTCGGCCGCCACGGCATCCGCAAGCCACTGATCAGCTATCGCGCCCCGGTCGAACGGCGCGGACTGCCCCGCGTGCTGGCCGCCCTCGACGAGCACGACGTCGCGCTGGTCAGCGACGCCGGCACGCCGAGCGTGTCGGACCCGGGCCAAGTGCTGGTCACCGCCGCCTGGGAGGCGGGTCACACCGTCGTGCCGATCCCGGGACCGAGCTCCGTCACCGCGGCGCTTTCGATTGCCGGTTATGGCGGACCCGGGTTCAGCTTCCTCGGCTACCTGCCACGCAAGCCGGGGGAGATGCGCCGCCTGCTCGCCACGTTGATCGACGATCCGCGACCCGCGGTCGCGTTCGAATCCCCGTACCGCGCGCGTAAGTCGCTGGCGCTGCTCGCCGAGGTCCTGCCCGACCGTCAGCTCACCCTCGCGCGAGAGCTCACCAAACTGCACGAACAGCTGCTGCGCGGCACGGCCGCCGAGGTGGGCGCCGCGCTCGGCGACAACGTGCGTGGTGAAATTACCCTGGTCATCAGTGGCAAAGCCCGAACCCCGCGTGCCTGAAAAAATCCTCATCGCCGTCGCCTGGCCGTACGCGAGCGGCCCGCGACACCTCGGACATGTGTCCAGCATCGGCGTGCCGCCGGACATCTTTGCGCGCTATCACCGCCTGCGCGGCAACGAGGTGCTGATGGTCAGCGGCACCGATGACCACGGCACGCCGATCACGACCGAGGCGGACCGCGAAGGCATCTCCCCGGCGGAGGTGGTCAGGCGCTACCACGACGTCATCGTCGGCGACCTGAAAAACCTCGGCGTGACCCACGACCTCTTCACGCAGACGTCCACCGCCAACCACCACCGCGTCGTCCAGGGCCTGTTCTCGACGCTCTACGAAAAGGGCTACATCGTCGCGCGGATGAGCATCGGCGCCATCTCACCGAGCACCGGGCGCACCCTGCCCGACCGCTATCTCGAGGGCACCTGTCCCATCTGCGGCTTCAAGGACGCACGTGGCGACCAGTGCGAGAACTGCGGCAACCAGCTGGATGCCGTGGATCTCATCGATCCCCGCTCGAAGGTCAACGGCGAGGTGCCCGAGTTCCGCGAGACCGAGCACCTGTACCTCGAGCTGCCGGCGTTCGCCGACGAGCTGCGGGATTGGATCGCCAAGCAGGACCAATGGCGGCCCAACGTGCGGGCGTTCGCCGCCAACTTCGTCTCGGAGCTCAAGCCGCGAGCCATCACCCGCGACATCGACTGGGGCGTGCCGATCCCGCTGCCGCGCTGGAAGGACCTCGACATGAAGCGCCTGTACGTGTGGTTCGACGCGGTGGTGGGTTATCTGTCCGCCAGCGTCGAGTGGGCGTCGGTCCACGACGATCCCGACGCCTGGAAGCGGTGGTGGAAGGACGCCGGCGCTCGCCACTACTACTTCATGGGCAAGGACAACATCATCTTCCACACCATCATCTGGCCGGCGATGCTGCTGGGCGCGGGCGACCTCAACCTGCCCTACGACATCGTCGCGACCGAGAACCTCAACATGGAGGGCAACAAGTTCAGCCGCAGCCGGCGGGTCGGGATCTGGGTCGGCGACTTTCTTTCGCGCTACGACCCGGACCCGCTTCGCTACTACCTCGCGATCGCGGGACCGGAGACGCAGGACACCGACTTCACCTGGTCGGAGTTCGTGCGCCGCAACAACGACGAGCTGGTCGGCACGTGGGGCAACCTCGTCCACCGGACGCTGGTCAACGCCCATCGGAACTTCGGCGAGGTGCCACCGGCCGGCGACCTCACGCCGCGGGACCGCGAGGTGCTGGCGGCGGTCGAGTCGGGATTCGACTCCGTCGGCGAGCTCTTCGATGGGGCGCGCTTCAAAGCCGGCGTGACCGAGGCTATGCGCCTGGCGGCCCTGGTCAACCAGTACCTCGGCGAGGAGCAGCCGTGGCACACGATCAAGACGGACCGGGAGCGTGCCGGGACGGTGCTTCACGTCGCGCTGCGCTGCGTCGACAATCTGAAGGTGCTCTTCACACCGGTGCTGCCGTTCACCTCGCAGCGCCTGCACGAGATGCTCGGCCACGACGGGGTCATCGCGCCGCAACCCGAGGTCCGCGAGTACGTGGAGGACGGTCGATCACACTCGGTGCTCGCGGGCGAGTATGCGCACGAAGCGGCCTGGAAGCCGACCGGCTTGGCGGCCGGCCAGAAGCTCCGCACCCCGCAGGCGCTCTACAAGAAGCTGGACGAGAAGGTCGTCGACGAAGAGCTGGCGCGGATGGAAGGAGCTTCCACGTAGCCCTTCACTTCGTCGATACGCACCTCCACCTCGAGGAGCTTGGAGAGTCGCGGGAGGTGGTGGAGCAGGCCGGCGCCGCCGGCGTGACGCGGCTGATCGCCATGGGCGTGGACCTCGACCGAAGCCGCGCGGCGGTCGCGCTGGCGCGCCGGCATCCGGAGGTTTGGGCCGGGGTCGGGCACTATCCGACGGAAGCCTGCGACCCGGACCTGGACGCCCTGCGCGAGCTGGCGTCGGACGAGCGCGTCGTGGTCATCGGGGAGGTGGGCCTGGATTTCGAAGCGGCGGACGGCCCTCCGCACGAAGTCCAGGTGGCTCGCCTGCATCAGCTGTTCGCGCTGGCGGTGGAGCTCGACCTTCCGGTTTCGATCCACAACCGCGGCGCCAACACCGAGCTCCTGCAGGCGATGACCGCTCACCCAGGCCTTCGCGGTGCCATGCACTACTTCGCGCTCGGATGGGAGTGGGCCGAGCGCTTCCTGGCCCTCGGCTTTGCTCTCTCATTCGCCGGCCTCGTGACCCGGCCCAGCCGTCACGCCCTGCGCGACGTAGCCAAGCGGTGTCCGGCCGACCGTCTCCTCCTCGAGACCGACTCGCCTTTCGGCAACGCGCAAAAGCGCATGGGGGTGCCCAACCGGCCGGCGTATCTGATCGACACCGCCGAGCTCGTGGCCGAGCTGCGCGGGGTCACCCTGGCGCAGCTCGCGGACCAGGAGAGCGCGAACGCGCTCGCGCTGTTCCGCAGGATGCGGTGAGCCCGCCGCCGCGGGCTAGCCGGTGATCGACCCGGCGGACCCCGGCCAGCTGACGCGGCTGCTCCAGCGTCATCGAATCGATCGCAAGCACAGCTTCGGTCAGAACTTCCTGGTCGATGCCGCGGTGCGTGACGCGGTCGCGGAGGCGGCGCGCATCACATCGGAGGATGACGTGCTCGAAGTCGGTGCGGGGGTCGGGACGCTGACCCTGGCGCTCGCACCGCGATGCCGCCGCCTGCTGGCGGTCGAGCTCGACCGGCGGCTGTTGCCGGCGCTGCGCGAGGTCGTCGCGACGCACGCCAACGTCGAGGTCGCGCAGGCCGACATCCTCAAGTTCGATGCGCGCGCGAGCTTCCCGGACGGGGGAGAGGTCGTCGCCGGAAACATTCCGTACAACATCACCGGCGCTTTGATCCGCAAGCTGCTCGACCGCGCGCCGCGACCGCGCCGGCTCTCGCTGGTCGTCCAGAAGGAGGTGGCGGAGCGGTGGACCGCGGCTGGCGGCGCCAGCCTCGCCACCGTCGCCGTCCAGGTCTTCGCGGAGCCGCGGATCGCCTTCACGATCCCGGCGTCGGCCTTCGATCCACCGCCGCGCGTCGATTCAGCCCTGGCCGTTCTCGAAGTGCGCGACCGGCCCGCTGTCGACGTGCCCGACCTTGACGCCTTCTTCCGTCTCGTCGAAGCCGTCTTCCAGTTCCGGCGGAAGCAGCTCGGAGGGGCGCTCGGAAGAACGAGCGGTCTCGGCAGCACCGAAGCCGGCAGGCGTCTTCACGAGCTGGGCATCGATCCCCAACGCCGGCCGCAGACGCTCAGCCTGGGCGAGTGGGAAGGGATCAACCGCGTGTTCGGCGGCTAATCTTCAGTGTCCGTGGAAGTCCCGTTCCGGTTCGATGTCGAAGGTCCAGGCGGCTTTCGGGCGGTGTTGCGTCACACCGCGTTTCGAAACATCTGGTTCGCGCAGCTGGCCGCGCAGCTCGCCGACAAGTTCCTGCTCTTCTCGCTGATCATCCTTGCGTACCACATCTCCGGCGGCAGCACGCCCGTGGCCGTGACGCTCCTCGCCTACACGGTGCCGGCCGTCCTGTTCGCGCCGCCCGCGGGCGTCATCGCCGACCGGTTGAACCGCAAGCAGATCATGCTGTGGTGCAACCTCGGCCGCGCCGCGGCGGTGGCCCTGATCCCGCTGGCCGCGCTCGTGCCGGGCCTGCGGGGCGACTTCCTGCATCTGCTGCTGATCACGCTTGTCTTCTCCGCGGTCGGCCAGCTGTTCGGTCCCGCCGAGGCGGCGGTGATCCCGACCATCCTGCCGCGCTCGGCGCTCATCACCGCCAACTCGATGGCGCTGCTGACCATGGTGCTGACGCTGGTCGTCGGCGGTGCGCTGGCGCCGATCCTGTCCAGGATCGATCTCTATGCGCCCTACTGGTTCGCGGTCGTTCTCCTGGTCATCGCCGGGACGCTGATCTTCGCGTCCGACATCCCGCCGCTGCAGCGGACCACCGAGCCCCCGGTGTCGGCGAGTCGAAGCCGCTTCCACCACATGCTCATCGACCTCAAAGAGGGCGTCGATGCCCTGCGCGCGTCCCGCGGCCTGCTCCTGGCGTTCGGCCAGGTGAGCATCGCGGTCCTGGTGCTCTTCATGCTGTTCACGCTGGCGCCGGCCTACGTCAGCAGGGTCATCGGCATCGCGGCCCAGGACACGTACGTGATCCTCGGCCCGGCCACGGCGGGGGCGATCCTCAGCGCGGTGCTGCTCGGCCAGTTCGTCCGGCACTTCGACCGATCGCGGCTGCTGGCCGGGTCGCTGGTCGCCAACGGGTTGACGATGCTCGCGCTGGCCGCGGTACCCCAGGCGATGACCCAGTTCCCCGACCTGCAGGTGCACCGCCGGATCACCGGCGCCGCCTTCAGCTTCCTCCTCGGCGTCGAGTTCGGCGCGATCATGATCCCCGCGGTCACCTACCTGATGGAATCCACCAGCGATGAGATCCGAGGCCGCGTCTTCGCGCTCCTCTACATGGTCATCAACGGCGTGACCGCGCTGCCGGTGCTGGTCGCCGCCGCGCTCTCGGACACCATCGGCACCGCGCACGTCATCGGCGGCATGGGAGGGCTGCTGGTCGCGGGGGGGCTGGCGATCGTCATTGCCTGGCGGCGCGGCGTCGAGCCACAAGCACGATCGCCGCAATGAGGACGGCCAGGACCAGGCCGCCGATGCCGAGGTCGCGGACGATCGCCTCGAGCAGGCCGAGGTTGCTGCCGAGCGCGTAACCGGCGATGCCGATGACGGTGGCCCAGCCCAGCCCGCCCAACGCGCTGAAGAGCTGAAATCGCCAGAACGGCATGCGCGCCATGCCGGCGAGCATCGACCCCCAGGTCCGCAGCCCGAGCACGAATCGGGCCGCGATGATCGCCCTGTCGCCATGCCGCGCAAAGAACTGCTCGGACTGCGCGATGTGCTCCGGGCGGATGCGAAAGATGCGGCCGAAACGTTCCACGAACGGCCTGCCGCCCCGATAGCCGAGGTAGTAACCGAGATCGGCGCCGGCGGTCGCGCCGGCAAAGGCGAAGAGGATGACGAGGACGAGCGAGTGGTGGCGTGCGGCGGCCCAGGCGGCGGCTGCCAGCAGGAGCGCCTCGCCCGGGAACGGTACGCCGGCGCTCTCGATGAGGATGCCGAGCCCGGCGGCGGGATAGCCGATCGCGTCCACGATGGCGGTGGGATTCATGGCCTCACCGACCGGCCGGCAGGCGAGGGTAGGGCGGGGCACTGGGTTGGGGGGATCTAGGTTGGCTCACAGTCGTCCATATACTGGACGACCCTATGGCCGAGTATGGCGACCACGAGTCGAGCGAAGATCCGCTGCACGTGCTGCGGCACTCGGCCGCGCACCTGCTCGCCGCCGCGGTGGTGGAGCTGCACCCGGATGTCAAGTACGGCATCGGACCACCGGTGCAGGATGGTTTCTACTACGACTTCGATTTCGGCACGCCGATCTCCGAGTCAGAGCTGAAGGCAATCGAATCGCGCATGCGGCGCATCGCCCAGGCGGACCAGCCGTTCGTCCAGGAGACGTGGTCGCGTGAGCAGGCGATGGAGGTGTTCCGCAAGCGAGGCCAGGGCTACAAGCTCGAGCTGATCGAGGACAAGGTCGCGGGGGACGCCGTCAGCGTGTATCGCACGGGCGACTTTGTCGACCTCTGCCGCGGTCCGCACGTCAGCTCGACCCGAGATCTGAAGGCGTTCAAGCTGCTGCGGGTCGCCGGCGCCTACTGGCGCGGCGACGAGAAGAAGCCGCAACTGACCCGCATCTACGGCACCGCCTGGCCGACCCAGAAGGAGCTCGACGACTACCTCAAGTTCCTCGAGGAGGCGGAGAAGCGGGACCACAAGAAGCTGGGCCGGGAGTTGAAGCTCTTCGCCCTCGACGAGCGGGTGGGCGCCGGCCAGGTGATCTGGCTGCCCGACGGCGCCACCATCCGGCGGGAGCTTGAGCGCTGGATCGTCGACGAGGAGCTGAGGCGGGGCTACCGGCACGTGATCACACCCCACGTCGCCAAGCTGGATCTTTACCGCACCAGCGGGCACTGGGAACTGTTCCACGACACCATGTTTCCGCCGATGCGGTTCGAGGACGGAGAGGAGCTCGAGCTCCGGCCCATGAACTGCCCGCATCACATCCTGGTGTACGGCCACGACCTCCACAGCTATCGCGACCTGCCGCTCCGCATCGCCGAGCTGGGACAGAACTACCGGCTGGAGAAGTCGGGCGAGCTGATGGGCATGGTACGGGTGCGCTCCTTCAACCTCAACGACGCGCACATCTTCTGCACTCCCGACCAGGTCGTCGAGGAGGTGCGCGGGGCCATCCAGCTCGCCAACCACTTCATGGGCGTGCTCGGCGTCGAGAACTACTGGTACCGGCTCTCGCTGCGTGACAACGTCAAGACGAAGTGGGCGGGCAGCGACGTCGAGTGGGAGAGCGCGGAGGCGATGTTGAGGGAGGCGCTCGAGAGCCTGAACCTCCCCTACAAGGTTGGGGTCGGCGAGGCGGCGTTCTACGGACCGAAGATCGACTTCCAGGTCCAGGACGCGATGCGCCGGGAATTCACCAACAACACCGTGCAGGTGGACTACCAGCTGCCCAAGAAGTTCGGCCTGGAGTACGTCGCCGAGGACGGCTCGCGCCAGCGGCCGGTGATGATCCACCGCGGTGCGTTCGGCGCGTTCGAGCGCATGACCGCGTACCTGATCGAGCAGTACGCCGGGGCCTTCCCGACCTGGCTGCACCCGGTCCAGGTGATCATCATCCCCATCACTGACGCACAGCGTGATTACGCGGAGGACGTGGCGGCTCGCCTGCGATCGCTGCGGCTCCGCGTCGAGGTCGACGATCGATCGGAGCGCATGCAGCGCAAGATCCGCGACGCGCAGGCGCGCAAGGTGCCTTACATGGCGATCGTCGGCGCCCGAGAGGCGGAGACCCGGCACGTCAACATCCGCGACCGCTCTGGCCACCAGGTCGACTCGTCACTGGACTCCTTTGCCGGCATGGTCGCCACCGAGGTGGCCGAGCGCAGGCGCTAGCGGGCGAGCGAAGGGCGCGTCGGTCGGAGAGCTAGAGTCCGCCCGGGAGGCGGCCGCCGCACTGGCCCTGCGCGGCCACGGGCACCACCCCGCCGGTGGTGACGTTGCCCACACGAGGCTGGTGCTGTGCGTCGCCGCCCGAGAAGACGTGCGTGTCGTCGATCCAGCCGCAGGCCTGGAGCCCGGCCAGGGTCCGATTCGACTCCTGGATGGTCGTGTCTGCGCCACCGACCAGCGCCACCTGGTCGCCGTTCGGGGAGATGTACGCGAAGGCCGGCCCTGGAATCGCGAAGGCGCGTGTGGTGGTCGCGGTCCAGTTGACGACGTCGGCCTGGGCGTCGGTCTCGCAGACGGCGCCGGCCGCCGACGGCGGTCCGGCGATCTTGCAGGTCGGGCTGCCCAGGGTGAAGCGGCGCACGGCGGTCGCGGGATCGATCACGTGCAGCTCCTGCGGCCCACAGCAGAACGGGCCGCCGCCCTGGGTGCAGGCCGGGACCTTGGCGACCACGAGGTTGTTGGTGCCGTGCCAGCCAGCCGGCCACAGGGTGTACACACCGGACTCGCTGAAGATGTCGACGTGATGGCCGCCACCCCTCAGGTCTTCGACGTAGAGCCTGGTCGACGCGCCGCTCGACGTGTAGTCGTTCACCACCACCGCGATGCGCGAGTCATTCGGGCTGACGGCGAACATGCTTCGACGGGCGGCGCCCGCGGGCACCGTGGTGGCGCGGCCGGTGTCGCCGCCGGGGGCGAGGAAGCGCACGGCACCCTGGGCGTCCAGGAAGTACGCGCGGGAGTTGCTGGTGCTGACCGGCAAAGGCAGGACCGCGGCGGCCGCGTCGCCGCAGCTGACGGTGGCGGGGCTGCTCGCCTGGGCGCTGGCCACGACCTTGCCGTCGACGCCGACCAGGCTGACCGTGTAGAGGTCCTGCCCGTCGGCCGGGCTCACGAGCACACCGAACGCCGCGGTCACGGGCGCGGGCGAGCCGGAGCCTGATTGGGCGGGAGACGGCGAGCCCTGCGGGGAGGCTGAGGTCACGGCCGCCGCATCCCCCGCCCCGCCCGGGCGGCCGCCGCAGGCGCCGAGGCAAATGGATGCGAGCGCCAGCCCGGCGAGCCATGCCCTCTCCCCCCGGGGAGAGGTCCGGTGAGACGAGATCACGACATTTGCAACGGCACTTTGCGCAGCAGGTTACGTTTCCGGTACCATCCTCCATCTGAAGCAGGGCGCCGACCCTCACCCCCAGGGCAGCCGAAGGGGTACGCGCATCGCGCACGTGAGAGACGGACCGCATCTGCTGTCCGTTTTTTGTTTGAGGGGCGCCCTGAGCGCCTGGTTTTATTTAGCGGTTTGGAGGAATAGCACGACCCTGAGTTTGGCCGAGGTAACGTCTCATCTCGTTTAAGGAGCTAAGGGTCAACGATCAGATCCGCAGCTCCGAAGTGCGGCTGATCGATGACCAGAATAACCAGCTGGGAGTGCTCTCCCTCGACGCCGCTCTGCGCATCGCAAGCGAGAAAGGACTCGACCTCGTCGAGGTGGCGCCGCAAGCGAGCCCGCCCGTCTGCCGTCTGATGGACTACGGACGCTACAAGTTCGAGACCATCAAGCGAGAGAAGGACCAGCGCCGCAAGCAGAACGTCATCAAGCTGAAGGAGATGAAGCTGCGCCCCAAGGTGGCGGAGCACGATTTCCAGACCAAGTTCAAGGGTTTGAAGCAGTTCCTCGAAGCCGGTGAGAAGGTGAAGGTGACGATCATGTTCAGAGGTCGCGAGATGGTCCATCAGGACATCGGGAGGAGGATTCTCGACCGGGTGGCCGACGACGCGCGCGCATTCGCGGTCGTCGAGCGCCAGCCTTTGCTCGAGGGCAAGAACCTGTTCATGATCCTGGCGCCAAGCCGGCAGGGCGTCGCCAAGGAGCCGGTCGCCAGTGCCTAAGATCAAGACCCAGAAGGGCCTCGCCAAGCGGATCCGGGTGACTCGGAACGGCAAGCTCGTGCGCGCCAGCGCGTGGAAGAGCCACCTCCTCCAGCACAAGTCGGCCAAGCGCAAGCGCAATTACGAGAACGATCAACCGGTGGCCAAGGCGGACCGCAAGACCGTCCGCCGCGCGCTCGGAGTTTAGACATGGCACGAATCAAGCGCGGAGTCCCGGCCCACAGACGCCACAAGGCGATCCTCGATCGCGCCAAGGGCTTCCGCCTCTCGAAGAAGCTGCTGTTCCGCCCGGCCAACGAGGCGGTCCTGCACGCCCTCGCCTACGCGTATCGGGACCGGAGGCGCCGCAAGCGTGAGATGCGGCAGCTCTGGATCGCGCGCATCAACGCCGCCTCGCGACAGTCGGGGCTGCCTTACAACAAGCTCATGCACGGCCTTCGCCAGGCCGGAGTGGAGATCGACCGCAAGGTGCTGGCTGACCTGGCCGTGCGCGACAGCGGTTCCTTTGCTCGGCTGGTGGAGGTTGCGAAAAACTCCCTCTGAGCAGCTGATCTTCAGCCCGGAGAACGAGATCGTGCGCAGGTTGCGGCGGCTCGCCCGCCGGCGCGAGCCAGGCATCGCCCTCCTGGAAGGTCCGCGCGTGGTCGCGGAGGCCGAAGCGGCCGGACTGACGCTGGAGCTGCTCGTGGTGCGGGAGGGCGATGAATGCCGTGCCGCCGCCGCGAAGCGGGTGACGCTGAGCCGCGGGCTCTTTCGCGACCTCAGCCAGACGGTCACGCCGCAGGGCGTGATTGCGATCGCGAGGGTGCGTGAGTCGAAGCCGAGCGAGGCCATCGCCGCGGCCCGTGAGCGGCGCTGGCCGCTGGTGGTCCTCGACCGGGTGCAGGACCCGGGCAATGTCGGCGCCATCTGCCGCACGGCGGCCGCCGCGGGCGCGCCGGCGCTGGCGGTGCTCGAGGGCTCGGCCGACCCCTACGGCGCCAAGGCGGTCCGCGCCTCGGCGGGCAACGTGTTCCGGCTGGCGGTGGCGCATGCGTCCTGGAGCGACCTGGCGGGCCTGGACGGCTACGGGGCCGCCGCCTCCGGAGGAGCACCGCTGGCCGAGACGCCGATCGAGAATGCGGGCATGATCGTGCTCGGCAGCGAGACGCATGGGCTGTCGCGGTCCGATCTCAAGCTGGTCACGGTGCACCTGAGCGAAGGCGTCGAGTCGCTCAACGTGGCGGCGGCGGCGGCCCTCATCCTCTTCGAAGTGCGGCGGCGGCGCGTCGCATGAACGATCCGGCAGCGCTCGGCGGCGCAGCGCTCACGGCGATCGCGAAAGCGGAGACTGATGCCGAGCTGGAGGCCATCGCGGTCGAGTATCTGGGGCGCAAGGGCGGGCGGCTCAGCGGCTTGCTGTCCGGCATCGGCAAGCTGGCGCCGGCCGAGCGCGCCGCTCTCGGCCAGGCGGCCAACGAGGCCAAACGTGCGATCGAAGCCGGGCTGGCGGCGAGGCGGGCGGAGCTGGAAGCCGGCCGCCTGGCGGACCTCGCCGAGACCGAGGCGGTCGATGTCACATTCCCAGGGCCGCCTCTTGGCCGCGGCCACATCCACGTCCTCACCCAGGTGCGGCGGCAGATCGAGACCGTCCTCGAGAGCCTTGGCTACCAGGTCGAGCAGGGTCCCGAGGTGGAGACCGAGTGGTTCAACTTCGAAGCCCTCAACATCTCCGCCGGCCACCCGGCGCGTGAGAACTGGGATTCGTTTTATTTCAGCCCTGAACTGCTCCTGCGCGCCCACACGTCGCCGGTGCAGATCCGGGCGATGCAGCGCATCAAGGAGCCGCCGATCTACATCATCACGCCGGGCAGGTGCTACCGCCGCGACGCGCCCGAGGCGACGCGGCTGCCGTACTTCAGCCAGGTCGAAGGCCTCGCGGTCGACAGGGGCCTGACGGTCGGCGACATGAAGGGCACGCTGCTGTTCATGATCCAGTCGCTGTACGGCCAGGAGCGCAAGGTGCGCGTGCGGCCGAGTTACTTCCCCTTCACCGAGCCGAGCTTCGAGTTCGACGTGTCGTGCGGCATCTGCGGCGGCATGGGCTGCAGGAGCTGCCGCCACAAGGGCTGGCTCGAGGTCGGCGGCTGCGGCATGGTGCACCCGCAGGTGCTGCGCAACGGCGGCGTCGACCCCGAGCATTGGAACGGCTACGCGTGGGGCTTCGGCATCGAGCGTATGGCGATGCTCAAGCACGACGTCGACGACATCCGCCTCTTCTACGAATCCGACCTCCGCTTCCTGGAGCAGTTCTAGTGAGGATCAGCTACGAATGGCTGAGCGACTTCGTCGACCTCGAAGGCATCACGCCCAAGGAGGCGGCCGAGGTGCTCACGCGCCTGGGCGTCGAGGTCGAGTCGCTCACGGTCACCGACCTGTCCCAGATCGTGGTGGGGAGGATCCTGGAGCAGATCCCGCACCCGAAGTCGCGTCATCCGCTGTGGGTGCACCAGGTCGACCTGGGCGGCCGCGTCGAGCAGATCATCGCCGGCGCGCCCAACGCGGTCGCGGGCTCGCTGGTGCCGGTGGCGCTGCCTGGGACCACGGTGCCGAACGGGACGCTCGTCAAGGACATGAGCATCGCGGGCTACAGAGCGAGCGGCATGCTCTGCTCGGCCGCCGAGCTGCTCCTCGGCGACGATCACTCCGGCATCCTCATCCTCGAGCGCGGCACGCCCGGCGATTCGCTCACGTCGGTGATCCCCAACCAGGCGATCCTGGAAGCGGAGGTCACCTCCAACCGTCCCGACTGCATGGGTCACCTCGGGGTGGCGCGGGAGCTCGCCGCCGGCCTCGACCGGCGGCTGAAGCGTGACTTCATGCCGGCGTTCACGGGCACCGCCCAGCCGCCGGGCCGCGACCTGGTCAAGGTCGGCATCGACGACCCTGACCGGTGCAGCCGCTACATCGGCGGCGTCGTCACGGGAGTCAGGGTGGGGCCGAGCCCGGACTGGCTGCAGCGCCGTTTGCGGGCCTGTGGCGTGCGACCGATCAACAACATCGTCGACATCACCAACTACGTGCTGCTCGAGTACGGGCAGCCGCTGCACGCTTTCGACCTGGCGAAGCTGGCGGGGCCCGAGATTCACGTGCGCCACGCCCAGCCCGGGGAAAAGCTCCTGTGCCTCGACGGCGTCGTCCGGGACCTGACCGCCGACATGCTGGTCATCGCCGACGCCGAGAGGCCGGTCGCCATCGCCGGCGTCATCGGCGGCCAGGAGACCGCGGTGACGCTGGCGACGACGGACGTGCTGGTCGAGTCGGCCACTTTCAGCGGGCCCAGCGTCCGGCAGACCGCGCGGACGGTCGGGCTTCGCACCGAGGCCTCGGCCCGCTTCGAGAAGGGCCTGCCGCCCGAGCTCGCGCTGGCCGGCGCCCGGCGCGCCGCCTCTCTCGTCGCGGAGCTCGCGGGTGGCAGCGTGCATCGCGAATGGGCCGACGTCTATCCAAGACCGCAGGAGCCGGTGCGCATCAATCTGCGGCCCGCCCTCATCGATGAGGTCCTGGGCGTGCACGTGCCGCTCGAGGAAGCCGAGGCCATCCTCAACCGCCTCCACTTTCACGTGCGCGTGCTCGGCGACGGCCGATGGGACGTCCTGCCGCCGGTCTTCCGGCTCGACGTGAGCATCCCTGAGGACCTGGTGGAGGAGGTGGGCCGCGTTTACGGTTACGACCGGGTGCCGCCGACGCTGCCCGGCCGCAGGCACGAGAGCTGGACTCCATCCGTGCCGAGCGTCGACCGGCGTCTCGACCCGGCACGAGAGGTCCTGGCGGGCGCCGGGTTCACCGAGACCTGGAATCCCGCGCTCGTCTCGGGCCGCGAGCTGGAGCGCCTGCGCGTTGCCGCCTACGCCCTGCGCATCTCCAACGCGCTCAGCGATGACATGGACACGCTGCGTACGACGCTCCTCCCATCGCTGGTGAATGCGGTGGCGCTGAATCGCGACCGCGGCCGCGCCGGCGTCCGCGTGTATGAGATGGCGACCGCCTTCCTCGCGCGGGTCGGCGAGAAGAACACCCAACCCGAAGAGCCGCTCCGGCTCGCGGCGGTGGCGAGCGCGGGCGCGACGTCTGATTCCGGACGCGATGCCTTCTACGCCTTGAAGTCGGTGCTCGATGCGTGCCTCAGCTCGCTTGGCGCCCCCGCCTGCACCTACGATCGCGCCGCGGCGGAGCTCTTTCATCCCGGCCGGTGCGCCGCCATCGTCATCGACGGTCGCCTGCTCGGCTACCTCGGGGAATTGCATCCGACCGTGGGCGCCGGCGCCAAGGTCGAAGGCCGGTTCGTGGCCTTCGAGATCGACGTCGAACCGGTCCTCACGGCGTCGCGCATCCCGCGGGCGCGGCCGCTGCCCCGCTTCCCGGGGGTGGAGCGCGACCTGGCTGTCGTGGTTGAGGGGCACGTCCACGCGGGCGCTCTTCTGGCGGCCGTCGAGGCAGCCGGGGGCGACCTCCTGGAGGCGGCCCGCGCGTTCGACGAGTATCACGGCGCGCAGGTTCCGGAGGGGCACAAGAGCATCGCCTTCACCTTGACTTTCCGCAGCCCCGAGCGCACCCTGACGGACGCCGAAGTGGACAAGGTGATGGCGGAGATCAGGTTCGGACTGGAGAAACGGCACCGGGCAAGGTTCAGAGAGTGAACTGGCTCGACCTGCTGCCCATCGTCCTCATCGTCGGCTACGGGGTCGGTGGCTTCTTTTCCGGCGTGGTTCGGCGGGCCATCGGGCTCGTCGTCCTGTACCTGGCGTTTCTTGGGGCGACCAACATGGGCCTGCAGGCGGGTGGGATCCTGCAGCAGTCGTCGAACCTCGAGACTCCCGACGCCCGGATCTTCGGCTTCTTCGGCATTGTGGTCGCGGTCCTGGTCATCGTCGAGGGCGCGACCCAGCTCGCCCACAGCCAGATTCAGATTCCAGCCCTCGTCCTGAACCGCACGCTTGGAGTCATCATCGGTGTGCTCACCGCGGTTTTCCTTTCCGTCCTGGCCGTGTACGAGCTCGAGGCGGCCGCCAATCCGTTCGGCGGCGCGCAGCTCGATCAGACACAGCAGCGGATCCGCGACACGGTCAACGAGTCACGCTTCGCCGTGACCGCCGTCAACAAGATCGACAAGCCGGTGATCAGCCTCTTCCAGCCGGTCCTGCCGGGAGACCCGCAGATCTACTTCGGGCCCGGCCCGGTCAACCCGTAACCGCTTGACGACTGAGCTCTTCCAGCGCCTGCGTGAGCGGGCGGTGGAGATCCATATCGAGGAGCACCTGAGCCAGCGGCTCGCCCGTGGCGAGAAGTTGCGCGTCAAGCTCGGCCTCGACCCGACCGCGCCCGACCTTCACGTCGGCCACCTCGTCGTCCTCGACACGCTGCGCGCGTTCCAGGACGACGGGCACACCGTCGTCCTGATCGTCGGCGACTACACGGCGATGATCGGGGACCCGAGCGGACGCTCTGAAACCCGCCCGATGCTGACTCGCGAGCAGGTCGACGCCAACGCGCGCACCTACTTCGACCAGATCTTCCTGGTCCTGGATCGCGAGACCACCGAGGTGCATGGCAACGCCGAATGGCTGGGGGAGATGGCCGCCGCCGACGTGCTGCGCCTGCTCGGCAAGGCGACCCTGCAGCAGGTGCTGCAGCGGGAGGACTTCGCCGATCGGCTCAAGGCCGGCGTGGCCATCGGCGCCCACGAGATCCTGTACCCCTTCAACCAGGCATACGACTCGGTCGCGGTGCGCGCCGACATCGAGATCGGTGGCACCGACCAGCTGTTCAATCTGCTCTTCGGGCGTGAGATCCAGAAGGCCTACGGCCAGGAACCGCAGGACGTCGCCGTCTTCCCCCTGCTCGAAGGGCTCGATGGCGCGCTCAAGATGGGAAAGTCGCTCGGCAACTACATCGGCCTGACGGAGCTTCCGGAGCAGATCTACGGCAAGACGATGTCGATCCCCGACCGGCTGACCGAGAAGTACGTCCGGCTCGTCTCCGGCTGGGCGACCCGCCAGCAGGCTGACGTGCTGGCGATGAAGCCGCGGGACGCCAAGGCGGCGCTGGCGCGGCGCCTCGTGAGCCGGCTGTATGGAGAGGAGGCCGCGGCGCGCGCCGAGGATGACTTCGAGGTCAGGTTCCGCAAGCGCGAGGCGCCGGAGGAGATGGACGAGCGGGTCGTGAACGCGCCCGACGACCTGGTCTCGACGCTGGTCGAGGTCGGCTTCGCGAAGAGCCGCGGCGACGCGCGGCGCCTGATCGATCAGGGAGGCGTGCGGATCAACGGCGAGAAGGCCGCTGCCGGCGCGGGGCTGCGGGACGGCGATGCGCTCCAGGCCGGAAAGAGAAATTTCGTTCGAATTCGGCTGCGATAAAATCATCGAAAGCATGTTCGGAGGGAACTGATCGATGTCAGGGCATTCGAAATGGGCCGGCATCAAGCACAAGAAGGCCATCGTCGACGCCAAGCGAGGCCAGGCGTTCACCCGCGCGAGCCGCGAGGTCACGATCGCGGCCAAGGAGGGGGGCGGCAACCCTGACGGCAACTTCCGGTTGCGCCTCGCCATCCAGAAGGCGCGCGAGATCAACATGCCGGCCGACCGCATTCAGAACGCGATCAAGCGGGGGACGGGGGAGCTCGCGGGCGAGAGGCTGGAGGAGGTCCGCTATGAGGGCTACGGCCCGGCCGGCGTGGCCATCATGGTCGACGCCTTCACGGACAACCGCAACCGCACGTCCGCTTCCATCCGGCACCGGTTCGCCAAGCACGGCGGCAACCTCGGAGAGACGAACTCGGTGGGCTGGATGTTCGAGCGCAAGGGAGTGATCACGGCGGGCGCCGGCAAGAACGACGCGGAAGAGGTCGGCCTGGCCGCCATCGAAGCTGGCGCTGACGACGTGCAGGTCGACGGCGGGTCGATCGAGGTCACCACGCCGCCCGCGGCCTTCGAAAAGGTCAAAGCGGCGATCGAGGCGCTCGGAGTCTCGATCGACAACGCGGAGATCACCATGCAGGCCAAGCAGACGGTGCCCGTCGGTGAGGACAGGGCCGTCGCGGTGCTCAGGCTGATGGAGTCACTGGAAGAAGACGACGACGTCCAGCAGGTTTACGCCAACTTCGACATCTCAGTCGACGTCCTGGAACGGGTTTCCGCTCAGGTATGAATGAAATCAGGTGAAGGGCCGCAACCAGACCGGATCGACTCCGGCCGTCCCCCCAGCGAGCGGTTCCCGGCGACTCCCGGTCGCGGCGATGAGAAGCCCCAGGCAGGGGCCCGCGGAGCAGGAACGCGGTTCGCCTCCAGGCGTTTGATCCTGGGAATCGACCCCGGGCTCGCCGGCACCGGCTTCGCGCTGCTATCCGAACCCAACCTGGTGCTCGCCTGCAGCACGGTGGTCACCCGCCCCGGCCGCGACGGCGCGCGCCTGCTGACGATCACCCGCCACCTCCGCGGCCTGCTCGACGAGCACCCGCCCGCGGCAGCCTCGCTCGAGGAGCTGTTCATGGGCCGCAATACCACGAGCGCGATCGGGGTCGCACAGGCGCGCGGCGCGATCCTCGCCGTGCTCGAGGAGCGCGGCGTCCCGGTCTTCGAGTACAAGCCGAGCCAGGTGAAGGTGATCCTCACCGGTTACGGCAATGCGGACAAGGCTCAGATCAAGCGCATGCTCAGCGCCCAGGTCAACGTGCCGGAGGGACGGATCGACGACCACGCGCGGGACGCCATCGCGATCGCGCTCTGTCACGCGCGCAGCCGCCGTTTCTCAGGGGCCAGCGTCGCGCCGGACGCGCGCCGGGCCGGCGCCTCGTGATCGCGCACCTCCGGGGAGCGGTGCTCCGGGTCGGCGCGGACTTGGTCGTCCTGGACGTCGGCGGCGTCGGCTACCTGGTGAGCGTTGCGGCCGGGACACGCCAGTCGCTGCCCCCGCCAGGCGGCGAGGTCGGGCTCCACATCCACACCCAGGTCCGGGAGGACCAGCTCGCCCTCTACGGCTTCGCGACGGTCGAGGAGCTGGATCTCTTCGAGCTGCTCATCCAGGTCGACGGGGTCGGCCCGCGCGTCGGGCTCAACATCCTGAGCGCGGCGAGCCTGGAGGTCCTGAAGCGTGCGATCGTCAGCGAGGATCCCACCCCGATCCGGCGCGCCAGCGGCGTCGGGCCTCGCACCGCGGCGAAGGTGATCATCGAGCTCAAGCCGCGGCTCGACGCCGTGGCGGAGATGGACGCCGTGCCGCGAGCGGCCGCGGCGGCAGGCGATGGCGCGGTGCCGAAGGCGGTCGAGTCCGCGCTCCGGAACCTGGGCTTCTCAGCCCAGGAGTCGCGGGCCGGCCTCGAGTCGGTGGACTGGAAGACGGCACCATCCACGCAAGAGGCGCTCGCGGTCGCGCTCAAGGCGCTGGGACGCAAGTGACGGGAAAAGCCGGCGTGCCGCCCAAGGACGAGCCCGTACTCGACGCTCGCGCCGACGACGATCAGTTCGACCTCACCCTCCGCCCCCGATTGCTGTCCGAGTACGTGGGCCAGCAGCAGGTGCGCGAAAACCTCAGCATCCTCCTGGAAGCGGCCCGGCGGCGAGGCGAGCCGGTGGAGCACGTCCTGCTGTGCGGACCGCCGGGCCTCGGCAAGACGACGCTCGCCCACATCATCGCCAACGAGCTGGGAGTCGCCATCAAGGTGAGCTCCGGTCCCGCCATCGACCATCAGGGCGCGCTCGGCTCCATCCTCCTGAACCTCTCCACCCGCGACGTCTTCTTCATCGACGAGATCCACCGCCTCAACAACGTGGTCGAGGAATCCCTGTATCCGGCGCTTGAGGATTTTCGTTTTGACGCCGTGCTCGGCAAGGGCGTGGGGGCCAGCGCGGCCACCCTCCCGCTCCCGCATTTCACGTGCGTCGGCGCGACGACCCGCCAGGGGTTGCTGAGCGGCCCCCTCCGCGATCGGTTTGGCGCCGTGTACCGGCTGGACTTTTACACCCAGGCCGAGCTGGAGAGCATCGTGCGCCGGTCCGCCCGAATCCTCGACATCGAGATCCACGAAGCCGCCGTGGCCGAGATCGCGCGCCGCGCGCGGGGCACACCGCGCATCGCCAACCGGCTGCTGCGCCGCGTGCGCGATTTCGCGCAGGTCCGGGGCGACGGACGGGCGACCGCTGACGCGACCAGGCAGGCGCTGACGATGCTCGACATCGACGAGATCGGGCTGGAGCCGCTCGATCGCCAACTGCTCGAAACGGTGATCACCAAGTTCAAGGGCGGGCCGGTGGGCCTCGACACCATCGCCACCTCGCTCTCCGAGGAGCCGGAGACGATCGAAGACGTGCACGAGCCGTACCTCATCCAGGTCGGGTTCCTGGCCCGGACGGCGCGCGGCCGCGTCGCGACCGAGCTCGCCTACCGCCATCTCGGCATCACCCCGCCCGATCCGGGACCGCAGCAGACGCGACTACTCTGAGAGGAAGGTGCAAGACGCCGGCCGGATCGTCCTGCTGTTCGGCGTGCTCCTCATCCTTGTGGGCGGCGCGCTCATGCTCTTTGGGCGCCTGCATCTGCCCGGCGACATCGTCATCCGCCGGGGTGGCGCGACCGTCTACATCCCGATCGCGACCAGCCTCATCCTCTCAGTGCTCCTGACTCTGGTGCTGAACGTCCTCTTCCGGCACCGCTAGCCGGCCGACTGCCAGGCGGCCGCTTGCTTTCCCGGCTTGCGCATGTACTCCGTGACGCGCCATGGGCCGGCAAGGCGTGCGCCATCCTTCACACCGTAGACTGATCGGCCGTGCAGTTAGTCCTCAGCTGGCCAGTTCGCCTGTTCATCGTGGCTGTCCTGGCGTTTTCGATCTTCGTCGACGGCGCGGGCTACATCTACCGCATCGCCAACCACTACCCGATGACCGGCGACGTGGCGGGGCTGCCGCCCAACTTCGGCGGCTGGCAGCTCTACATCCACCGCGGCCTGGACCTGGCCGGCGGGACTCACATCGACTACCAGCTGTCGAACTTTCCGCCGGGGCAGTCTCGCGCCGCCGTCCAGCAGCGGACCATCCAGGTCATCAACAAGCGTGTCAACGCCCTCAACGTGAGCGAGCCCGAGATCCGAGGCGCCGGTTCGAACAACGACCGCATCACGGTCGATCTCGCCGGAGTCACCGCGGACCAGGCGCAGAAAACGATCGGTGCAGTCTCCAAGCTGGTCTACACCAAGTGGGTGCCGGATCCCAAGGTCACGGGCGGACCCGCACCCGGTTTCAGGCCGGAATTCTCCGGCCTGACCGGTGACGACATCACGAGCGCCACGGCCGCCATCGACCAGAACGGCGTCAGCTGGGTCGTCAACGTCAGCTTCACCTCACGGGGTGCGGATACCTTCGCGACCCTCACCCGCAACAACGTTGCCGCGTGCCCGGGCGATGTGAGCACGAGCGCCGCCGCCAACTGTGCGCAACGGCACCTGGCGATCTGGCTCGATCTCACTCAGAAGGACATCGACAACTGGGAGGACCCCGCCTACGTCGCCAAGGCCTCGCAGCCCTATGACACCGGGTGTCTTGCGACCGCGACGCCGACCACGGTCTGCGGGAAGTTCCTGACCGACCCGGTCACGATCCAGGAGATCGACGGCGGCAACGCCACCATCAGCGGCAACTTCACCCAGCAGAGCGCGACCGACCTGGCCACCGGCATCAACTCGGGCTCGCTGCCCGTCGACCTCAAGGTGCTCGACGTCACCCAGGTCGGCTCGACCCTGGGCGCCGAGTCGGTGAAGCTCAGCCTGGCGGCGGGCCTTCTCGGCCTTTCGATCGTCGTCATCTTCATGATCGTCTACTACCGTGTGCCGGGCCTCTTGGCGAGCCTCGCGCTGCTCTTCTACGCGGCCGCCGTCCTCGCGGTGTTCAAGGTGGTGCCGGTGACCTTGACGCTGGCCGGCATCACCGGGTTCATCCTCTCGGTGGGCATGGCGGTGGACGCCAACGTCCTGATCTTCGAGCGATTCAAAGAGGAGGTCCGGGCCGGCCGCACCATCCCGGCCGCCGTCGACGCCGCGGTTCGCCGCGCGTGGCCGGCGATCCGCGACTCCAACACGTCGACGTTCATCACCTGCCTCATCCTTGGCTTCGTCGGGCCGCCTCAGGTCAAGGGCTTTGCGATCACGCTCGGCATCGGCGTCGTCGCCAGCCTGATCTCCTCGATCGTCGTCACCCACAACCTGCTCGCGATCGTGCTCACCTCGAGCGGACTGCGCAAGCCCGCCTTGCTGGGGGTGGACCGTGTCCGAGCTGTCTGAGGACCTGGCGCCGCCACGAGCGGCGGCTGCCGAAGAGGTCGACGCCGGGGAGATCACGGAAGAGCCGAAACGCGAGGCTCGCGTGCGCAAGCTCAACATCATCGGCCGCCGGAACTGGTTCTTCGCCTTCTCGCTGCTCCTCATCGTCCCCGGCATCCTCTCCATGGCGACGCTGCACTTCCGCCTCGGAATCGACTTCGCCGGCGGCACCGAATTCACGGTCAATTTCTCCGACCACCCGAGCGCGGCGCAGGTCGAGAGCGCCGTGGCCGCCGAGAGCATCGACGGGTCGGTGATCGAGACCGGCGGCGGCGGTTTCATCATCCGTACGCCGCCGCTGACCCCGCAGCAGCAGAAGATCATCGAAGACGACCTGCAGAACCGCCTCGGTCCCATGGTCGTGCAGCAGGTGCTCGAGGTCGGCGGCACCATCGCCGGCGAGACGATCGAGTTCGCCATCCTGGCTGTGCTCCTCGCCTCCGTGGCCATCCTGGCCCTGCTCGCCTGGCGCTTCCACAACGTTCCGGGCGGCTGGCGGGCGGGCTTCCAGTTCGGCGGCTCAGCCCTGGCGGCACTCTTGCACGACGTATTCTTGCTGACGGGCATCTTCTCGATCCTGGGCAGGTTCTTCGACCTGCGCATCGGCGAGATCGACAGCCTTTTCGTCACCGCGGTGCTGACCGTCGTCGGCTTCTCGGTCCACGACACCATCGTCGTCTTCGACCGGATCCGCGAGAACCTGCGGGTCAGTCAGCGCCTGTCCTTCGAGCAGGTGGTGAACCTCAGCATCATGCAGACCGCCGACCGATCGATCATCACGAGCTTCACCGTCGTCCTGGTGCTCGCGGCCATCCTCATCGCCGGTGGCACCACGCTGAAGGGCTTCGCACTGGCACTGATGATCGGCATCGTCTCCGGCACCTACAGCTCCATCTTCAACGCGGCGCCGCTGCTTGTCGTCTGGCGCAAGCTCCAGCCCGTTCGCTGATCGGGTGCATGAGCCCTGCTAAGGTGTTGGCAGAAACCGCCACATGCCGACCTGGCCCATAACGTCCATCAAAGAGCTGCTCGAGCCCACCCTCAGCCATATGGGCTACGAGCTCTATTCGCTCGACCAGTCGGGTTACTCTGGGCGGACGCTTCGCATCTCCATCGACCATGCAGAGCCCATCACCATCGAGGACTGCGAGCGCGTCAGTCGCGTCGCCGGGCCGCTGATCGAGCACTCCGAACTCATCGCCGGCCCTTATGACCTCGAGGTCTCGTCGCCTGGCGCCGAGCGCCCGCTGCGGGGCCTTCAGGACTACGAGCGTTTCAACGGCAAGCGGGTCAACATCCGGTATCGCTCCGGTGAATCGGAAACCGTGATCGAAGGCCAGCTGGTGGCTGTCGACGCGGCCGGGATCGCGGTGCAGGCACAGGGTGCGAGAGGACGCGCGCCCGTGATCGTGCACATCACATGGGATGACGTTGTCACGGGCAGGCTCGCGGTCGCCATCTGAGCCGTCCACGCAGAGCCTGGCCGAGGCGCTGAGCGCGCTTTGCGCGGAGGTCGGCATCCCCTTCGAGGAGATGCTCCAGACGGTTGAGGGCGCGCTGGCGGTCGCGTACACGCGCGCCTTCAGCCCGGCGGGTCAGATCTCGGTGAAGCTCGACACCGATACCGGCGCGCTCCAGGTGCGCAGCCGGATCGTGCGAGACGGCGTCGAGGTGATCGACATGCTGCCGTCCGAGGATTTCAAGCGCATGGCCGCCCAGACGGCGAAGCATGCGGTCCTGCGCCACATCCACGACCTGGAGCGCGACAAGGTGCTCCGCGACGTCGCCGAGCACAAGGGCGAGCTCGCCTCAGGCGTGGTCGACCGCACCGAGGCCGGCACCGTCTTCATCGACCTCGGGCGAGCCGAGGGGGTGATGCCGCCGGAGGAGCAGATCCCAGGCGAGCAGCTGCACCCCGGCCGGCCGGTGCTGGTGGTCATCCTGGACGCCGAGCGCAGCGTGCGCCAGGCGCAGGTCCGCGTGTCGCGCGCCGCTCGGGCCTTCGTGCATCGCCTGCTCGAGGCGGAGGTGCCCGAGATCAAGGCCGGCACGGTGCAGATACGAGCGATCGCGCGCGAACCCGGCTTGCGCACGAAGATCGCGGTGTCCGCCAGCGAGCCGGGCATCGATCCGGTGGGGGCATGCGTCGGGCCGAGGGGCGTACGCCACCGCGCCATCCTCAGCGAGCTGGTCACCGAGCACGTGGACATCGTGCCGTGGTCCGACGACCCTCAAGCGTTCGTGGCCGCGTCCCTTGGACCGGCCAAGGCGGAGACGGTGACGATTGATCGCGCGACCAGGACCGCGACCGTGCTGGTGCCGCGAAACCAGCTGTCGCTGGCGATCGGTCGGGACGGCCAGAACGCACGGCTCGCGGCCAGGCTGACCGGATTTCGGATCGACATCAAGCCCAGCGAATCGGATGGGCAGGTGGTTGACGAAGCCGCGCCGTGAGCCGGCGCGCACCTGCGTCGGGTGCCGCGAGCAGGCCGGCAAGCGAGCCCTGATCCGCATCGTCAGGCGCGCCGAAGGCGGAGCCGCCGTCGACCGCGCCGGGCACGCCCTGGGTCGCGGCGCGTACCTGCATGCCGACCCGGAGTGCATCGACAGCGCCCGCAAGCGGCGCGCGCTCGACCGAGCGCTGCACACGACCATCCAGCCCGAGCTGTGGTCTGAACTGGCCGGTTAGCATCCCGTCTCCGGATCGGAAAGAGGGCGCCGCCGCCACGTCCAGCGTCAGGGGTAGGTCTGGCGGCCCGTGGCCTGTGCTACCGGAAGGACTGGGAAGAGGGCGTGCGCGTCGCGCTCGGAGGCCCACACGCGATGTCGGTGGGGAAAAATCGCCCCTCTCCCCTCCGGGGAGAGGGTCAGGGTGAGGGGCGCGAGCTCGCTACCGCTGCGCGGAGAAAGATTGGTTCGTGATTCGCAGCCTTCTCTTCTTGACACCTGCGGCGGGCGCGCGGGCCGGGGGTGCGCTGGGCGGCCTTGGCCGCGCGAACGCGGAATCGGTGCCTCGCCTACTCGGCGATAGGACCGGTTGGTGTCCCGTCTCCGACTCGGGATGAGGGCCGGATAAGGGGAGCGAATCCAAGTCTCCGCTGCCTCACCCCCGGGCTCGAAACTCGCAGAGCCGCATAATCATACGTTCCGGCATGAAAGCACACGAATTAGCACGCGAACTCGGGATCAGTCAAAAGGAGCTGGTGAACTTTCTCCAGCAGCGCCGGCTGACACGCAACGCCGCCGCGCCACTGGCGCCGGGGGCGATCGAGGCCGCCCGCTCGGCCTTCAGACCCGCTTCGGTCGCGGTCAAGATCGAGGCCAACGGCGATCGCCGGGCCATCCTGCCGCCGACGCTGTCCGTGAAGGACCTCGCGGAAAAGCTCGGCGTGAGCCCGGTCGAGGTGATCAAGAAGCTGATGGCGTCGAAGATCCTGGCGACGATCAACCAGGTCATCGACTTCGCCACGGCCGAGATCGTCGCCGACGAGTTCGGCTTCACGGTCGAGACGGTTTCGAGCGAGGACGTGGTCGCGGTCGAGTCCGGGGAGGGCGAGGGCGACGTCGTCACCACGTCTCGTGAAGAGCTCTTCTCACTCGCCAACGAGGATCCGAGCAAGCTGGTCGTCCGGCCGCCCATCGTCACGGTTCTCGGCCACGTCGACCATGGCAAGACCTCGATCCTCGATGCGATTCGCCAGACGCGGGTCGCCGCTGGCGAAGCCGGCGGCATCACGCAGCGGATCGGCGCTTACAAGATCGAGACAGCCGACGGGCACCCGGTCGTGTTCATCGACACCCCGGGCCACGAAGCCTTCACCGCCATGCGCGCCCGCGGTGCGCAGGTCACCGATCTCGTGGTGCTGGTCGTCGCCGCCGACGACGGCGTGATGCCGCAGACGATCGAGGCCATACACCACGCTCGCGCGGCCAAGGTGCCGATCATCGTCGCGATCAACAAGATGGACAGGGAGGACGCCAACCCGGACCGCGTCCACCAGGAGCTGGCGGGCCAGGAGATCGTCACGCGGCACTACGGCGGCGAGCACGAGTGCGTCCACCTGAGCGCCAAGACCGGGCAGGGCATCGACGACCTGCTCACCACGATCGTGCTTTCGTCCGACATCCTCGAGCTCAAGGCGAACCCGAACCGGAACGCGCTGGGCACCATCGTCGACGCCCACCTCGAGCGCGGCCGCGGCCCGGTGGCGACGGTGCTGGTGCAGGCCGGGACGCTGCGCGTCGGCGACGACTTCGTGTGCGGTCACATCTACGGCCGCGTTCGAGCCCTCGCGGACGATCGCGGCCGGAGCGTGACCGAGGCGCCACCGGCGACACCGGTCGTGGTTTCCGGTATGAGCGAGGTGCCGCAGGCGGGCGACATCTTCCAGGTGGTCGGCTCCGAGAAGGCCGCCAGGCAGATCGCGCTCACCAAGCTGACGGAGAAGCGAACGCAGGAGGCGGCGCGGGACTTCGCCCCGCGAATCACTCTCGAGGAGCTCGCGCGCCGCGCCAAGGAAGGCGAGGTCAAGGAGCTCAGCCTGGTGGTCAAGGCCGACGCGCAGGGCACCTTGGAAGCGGTGCTCAGCACCCTCCAGAAGATCGAAGACCCCGTGGTGGCGATCAAGATTGTCGGCCAGGGCGTGGGGGCGGTCAGCGACTCCGACCTACTGCTCGCGGGGGTGTCCAACGCCATCATCGTCTGCTTCAACCTCAAGGCCACCCCGACCGCCGCCGCGGCGGCGGAGCGGGCCAAGGTCGAGGTGCGCTACTACGACGTCATCTACAAGCTGACCGAAGACGTGGAGCGCGCCGCCAAGGGTTTGCGCGAACCGACGTACCGCCAGATCCGCGAGGGCAAGGTCGAGGTCGTCACCCCGATCAAGATCCCGCGGCTCGGTGTGATCGCCGGCAGCCGTGTGCTGGAGGGCAAGGTCAGCCGTGGGGGCTGGGTCAAGCTGTTCCGGGGGAAAGAGCAGAGCTTCGAAGGCCGGATCAGCTCACTCAAGCATTTCAAGGAAGA
The DNA here is from genome assembly GCA_004299235.1 of bacterium. Lineage (NCBI taxonomy): Bacteria > bacterium. The sequence goes on along the minus strand of SCQL01000009.1, from coordinate 110,471 downwards.
CGTGCGGGAGATGTCGGCCGGGCAGGAATGTGGCATCGGGCTCGAAGGGTTCGAGACGTTCGAACCTGGCGACACGATGGAGACATACCGCCTCGAGCGGGAAGAAATCTAGGCAAGGCGTGTCTTGCTGACAGCGGAGGTCGCCATGACCAGCTACCGCGCCGATCAGGTCGGAGAGCAGGTGCGCGAGGAGATCATGTCCATCATCCGGCGTGAGCTCAAGGACCCGCGCATCGGGTTCGTGAGCATCACGGCGGTGCGCATGTCGCCTGATCTGCGGCAGGCGCGCGTGCGCGTCAGCGTGCTCGGCAAGCCCGAGGAGCAGAAGGCGTCCATCGCGGGGCTCGTGTCGGCCAAAGGGCTCATCCGCCACGAGCTCGGCCGCCGCCTTCAGAACCTCAAGGTCTCACCCGAGCTGCGATTCGAGCTCGATCCCTCGATCGAGTACAGCGTTCATATTTCGGAGCTGCTGAAAGAAGTGCTGCCCCACGGCGTCGGGGACAGTGAGGAGGACGCGCTATAGCCACCGTCAAGAGCAAGACCGCCAACCAGTACGACGAGATCAAGGAGCTCATCGACGCCAACCAGGAGATCCTGATCTTCGGCCACAAGGACGCGGACGGGGACACCCTCGGCTGCAGCCTGGCGTTCGCCGAGGCCCTGCGCGCGGCCGACAAGGACGTCTGGGTGCTGATCCCGCCGCCTCTGCCGGATACGTACACGTTCCTCCCCGGGTTTGACGAGATCCAGGCTGAACCGCCGCATGGGATCGACCCGCACCTGGTTTTATTTTTCGACTCCGGCAACCTTGAGCGTTCGGGCAACAGCGTCAAGCGCATCGCCAAGCACGCCACGATCGTCAACATCGACCACCATCCGTCCAATTCGAGGTTCGGTGACCTTAACGTCATCGAACCTGACGCGTCGGCGGTCGGCCAGATAGTCATCGAGATGCTCGACCGCTTCGGCTATCCGATCACGCCGACGATCGCGACCAATCTCTACGTCGCGCTGCTGACCGACACGGGCGGCTTCCGTCACGAGAACACGACGCCGCGCGCCCTCGACGATGCGGCACGCTTGGCGCGCCTCGGGGCCGACCCCGGACACATCGCGACGATGGTCTACAAGATGCGGCCCGAGACCACGTTGAAGCTGAGCGGCCTCGCCCTGGCGACGATGCGGGTCGAGCTCGAGGGCAGGCTCGCGTGGGCCAAGGTGTCACGGCGCATGCTGCGGGAGGCGAATGCGGTGATGGCCGAGTCGGAGGGCATCATCGACACCCTCAACAGCATCGCCGGGCTGGAGCTCGCCATCCTCTTCAAGGAAGTCCAGGACTCTCTGACCAAGATCAGCGTGCGGAGTCGTGGTGCCATCGACGCCGCCGCGATGTGCGCTCTTTTCGGCGGCGGCGGTCACATCCGCGCCGCCGGCGCCGAGATCGGCGAGCCGATGGACGAGGCGGTGAGGATGGTGCTGACGGCCGCCAAGGAGGCGATCCGTGCCGCCTCGTCCCAGCGCTGACCGCCCTGCCTTTGCGAGCGGGGTCCTCAATGTCGACAAGCCGGCGGGGGAGACTTCGTTTGCGGTCGTGAACCGGTTGCGCCGGGTGACCGGCGCGCGTCGCGTCGGCCACGCCGGCACCCTGGACCCGCTGGCCACTGGGGTCCTGCCCATCCTGTTCGAGTCGTCCACGCGCCTGGCCGAGTTCGCGCTGCGCCTGCCCAAGACCTATGTCGCCGACATCCACCTCGGCTTCACCACGGCGACCGACGACGCCGAGGCGGAGAAGGAGGCGGTGGGCGACCCGAGCGCCGTCACCGCCGAGCATGTGCTCGAAGCGCTGTCCGCCTTCTCCGGGCGGATCCTGCAGGAGCCGCCCGCATTCTCCGCCGTCAAGATCGACGGCAAGCGGGCCTACAAGCTCGCCCGGCGCGGCGACGAGCCGCGTCCTCGAGCCCGCGAGGTCGAGGTGTACGAGGCGCGGCTGCTGGACTTCGAGCCCGGGCCGAACGCGGTCGCCCGGGTCGAGATCCGCTGCGGCAGCGGGACCTACCTTCGCTCCATCGCCCGTGATCTCGGACGCAGGCTCGCTGTCGGCGGCTATCTCGGCCGGCTGGTCCGCACCGCCTACGGGGGCCTGGCGATCGCGTCGGCGGTGCAGCCGGCGGAGCTGACCACCGCCGAGCAGGTGCGCAGCCACCTCCTTTCGGGCGAGGTCATACTGCCGGACATGGAGCGGGTCAAGCTGAACGTCGAGCAGGAGGCGATGGTCCGGCAGGGCCGCGCCGTCCGGGTCCTGCCCGAGCCGGGTCCCGGGCTGGTCCGCGCCCACGACGCCGCCGGCCGCCTGATCGCGCTGGGCCACACCGATCCTTTGCGCCGGACGTTCGTACCCGAGAAGGTGCTCACCTGCTAGTTCACCTGGGGCTCCCCTCGAGCCCCATCGGCGCCGTGGCGGTCACGGTCGGCAGCTTTGACGGCGTTCACCTCGGCCATGCCGATGTGATCCGGCGCACGGTGGCGGCGGCCGCGACGGCCGGAGCTCGACCGGCCCTCATCACGTTCGAGCCACATCCCCGCTGCGTCTTGGATCCCGCCAACTGCCCGCAATCGATCACCACGCTGCAGGAGAAGCTGGCGCTCGTCGAGTCATGCGGGATCGAGCACGCCATCGTCCTGCGATTCGATCGCGAGCTGGCCGCGCTCTCGCCGGACGAATTCGTCGAGCGGCTGTCCGCCGTGATGGACGTCAAACGCTGGGTGATCGGCTTCGATTTTGCTTTCGGCCGCGAACGCCGGGGCAGCGCGGAGTGGCTGCGGGCGCACGGCCACACCGTCGACGTCGTCCCGCCCTTCCAGGTCGAAGGGGTCGACCTCCACAGCAGAGACGTACGGCGGCTCATCACCGGCGGCGAGGTCCACGAGGCGAACCGGCTCCTGGGACGCGAGTACGCGATGGCCGGCCCGGTCGAGGCGGGGGACAGGGTCGGCCGCCGCCTCGGGTTCCCCACCGCGAACATCGGGATCGAACCCAACAAGCTGGTCCCGGCTCTGGGCGCCTATGCCGGGCGCGCGCGAGCGCCGGAAGGCGAGTTCATCGCCGCTCTTTCCGTGGGCTACCGCCCAACGTTCGGCGGCACCCAGCTGCGGGTGGAGGCGTTCCTGCTCGACTTCGAAGGCGACCTGTACCAGCAGCGACTCGAGCTTCGGTTCGTCCGCTACCTTCACCCGGACATCAGGTTCCCGAGCCCGGATGACCTGGTGCGGCAGCTGAAGAAGGACGTCGAAGACACTCGCCGGATCGTCCTGCGATGAGCCGGCCCGGGCCCCCGGGAAACGGCGCGGCCCCGGAGCTCGAGCAGCCTTGACGCGGGTCCTGGTCATCGGCGGCGGCATCGCCGGCTACTGCGCGGCGCTCGGGGCTCGCCGCGACGGGGCGGAGGTGACGGTCGTGGCGAGAGCGCCCGGCGCCACCGCCCTGTACGCCGGTGGGATGGAGGTGGTCGACGACCTCGAGGCGCTCCTCAGGGCGGAGCCCAACCATCCGATCACCAGACTTGGTCTCGATTTCGTCCGCCTCGCGACCGAGCTCGACACGGCCACGCAGACGCTTCACCTTGCGCTCGACAGAGATGGCCTCAAGTTCGAGGGCAGCTGGCGCACGCGAGGCCTGTACGCCGACATCCACGGCCTTGCCCGACCCGCGAATCTCGTGCCGGCGACGGTTGCCGGGGGCGAGCTGCGGGCTCTGAGCGGGAGGCGGGTCGCGGTCGTCGGCATCCCCCAGGTCGGAGACTACGACGCCGCCTCGACCGCTCAGGCGCTCCAGGAGCTGCACGGGATCCAGGCCTTCGCCGAGGACGTGAAGATCGCGGAGCTTCCCCAGGCCGCCTCGTTGACCGACCTGTACGGCCGCCGAGCGCCCGCGCTGAGCCAGGCCAGGGCGGCGTCGATCGCCTACCCGCCCGGCTTCACGAACCTCCCCGCCGCCGGCTTCGAGCTGCTCGCCTCGCCACCCTCGCCGCACGGCTGGCGGCTGCAGCAGGCGATCGGGCTCGGCGCCATCAGAGCGGAGATCACGGCGTTCGACAGCGCGCGCGGCGGGATCACCGCGGCGCGCGCCGGGGAGCGGACCTTCCGCGCCGACGCCTTCATCCTCGCCACCGGGCGGCACATCGGCGGGGGGCTTCGCGGCGGCCGCGTGACGGCCGAACCGCTCCTGCGGCTGGGCGTCTTTCACGAAGGCCGGCCGGTGACCGGCGTCGGGACGCGCCTTCAACACCTGCGGTACCTCGACGCGGCCGAGGAGCTGCGCAGCGGCCTGGCGACCGACGGGCGGCTGCGCCCGCTGGACGCGGATGGCGGCACGCCTTACGCCAATCTCTTCGCCGCCGGCGCCGTCCTGGGCGGCTACGACTACGGCGGCCCCTGCGGTTTTGGCGTGCCGATCGTCACCGGCTGGCTGGCGGGCCGGTTTGCCGCCAAGGTATGAGGGCAACTCGGATGAGGGTGGAGCTGGAACGGATCGTCGGCGCGGCGGCCCTGGACGAGCGGCCGGTCCGAGACCTCTGGCCGCTGGCGATCATGGACGAGCGGGCGGGCAGGGCACGGGACCGCATCCTGGTCGCCCGGCCTTCAGGCCGTGAGCAGGTGGCGGCGATCCTGGGCTGGGCCGCCGCCAACCGCGTGGCCGTCACACCGATGGGCGGGGCCAGCGGCGTCTGCGGCGCGCTGTCGCCTGAGACGGGCGAGGTCGTCCTGGACATGGGTGGCTTCGATCGCATCCTTGAGGTGGACGAGACCAACCTGGTCTGCCGGTGCGAGGCCGGCGTCAACGGCCTGACCCTCGAGCGGCACCTGTACGAACGCGGGCTGACTCTCGGCCACTTCCCGAGCTCGCTGCCCGGAACCACTCTCGGCGGACTGATCGCGACCCGGTCGTCCGGTCAGCAATCAAGCCGGTACGGGAGCATCGAGGACATGGTCCTCGGCCTGGCGGTCGTGCTTCCGGACGGCACGTTCGCTGGCCCCAGGCCCGGCCCGCGATCGGCGGTCGGACCCGCGCTGCATCAGCTCTGGCTTGGCTCGGAAGGAGCGCTCGGGGTCGTCCTCGGAGCCGCCCTGAAGGTGCACCGCCTGCCGGAGGCGGTCATCGGGCGGGGCTATGGTTGCCCCAGCATCGCCGCCGGCCTCGAGACCATGCGAGCGGTGATGCAGTCTGGCATCCGGCCGCTGGTCATGCGGCTTTACGACGCCGAGGATGCCGCGTTCAACGGCTACGACCTCCCCCCGGACGGCTGTGTGCTGGTGGTCGCGACGGCGGGTCTCGATGCGGTCGCGAAGGCCGAGGGCGCGGCGGTGAAGCGGTTCGCGGGCGAGGCGGCCGACCTCGGTGACGAACCCTGGCAGCGCTGGCAGCGCCGCCGCTTCGACCTCTCGGCCGAGCGCCTGAAAGCGTTCCTCGAGCCGCCCGGTTCCTACCTCGACACCATCGAGCTGGCGGCCCCCTGGACCGTCCTGCCCGAGCTCCACTCACGGGTCAAGTCCGCAATAGCCGTCGGCGGCCTGGCGTTATGCCATTTCAGTCATGCCTACGAGCAGGGCTGCTGCGCATATTTCTCGTTTGGCGGCTCGGAGAACACTGAGGCGGAGGCCCGCGCCGCTTATGAACGGGCATGGGAGGGGGCGATGAGCACGGCGCTCGAGCTTGGTGCGACCATCAGCCATCACCACGGGGTCGGCCGGTTGCGAGCGCGCTGGGTCGGCGATGACATGGGAGGTTGGATGCACGTGTGGCGGGCGGTAAGGGAGGGTCTCGACCCGAAGGGGATCATGAACCGGCGCGCGGTCGGAGGCACACCATAGGCGGCCGGCCCGGCGCTCCGACGCTGTTCATCGTCAATCCATCGTCCGGCGCGGGCAAAGCAGGACGTGAGTGGAGGGCGGTGGAAAGCTGGCTGCCATCGACCGGCATCCAGTTCGAGACCGCGCTCACGACACGTCCGCTCGAAGCCGTGGAAATCGCACAGCGCGCGGTGAAGGAGTCGCGGCCCGTGATCGTCGCGGTGGGCGGCGACGGCACCCTGAACGAGGTGGTCAACGGCTTCTTTCGCAATGGAGCGCCGATCCCGACGACGAGCAAGCTGGCGATGTTGCCGCTGGGAACCGGGGGCGATTTCCGGCGCACGCTGCGAATCCCGCTCGACACCAGGGCCGCGATGCGGGTCATCACCGGCGGACTGGTCAGGCGCCTGGACGCCGGATGCGTCACCTACCAGGCGCACGACGGCACCACCGCGGTTCGGCACTTCATCAACATCGCCGACGCCGGGCTGGGCGGCGACGTCGTCCATCGAGTGAACACCGGCAGCAAGCTGCTCGGCGGAGCCACGTTCACGCTAACGTCGTTCCTCACCCTGTTGCGCTGGCGGAACCAGCCGATGACGGTGGTCATCGACGGCCATACGCACGAGCTGGTCGCGCAGCAGGTCGTGATCGCCAACTGCCAGTATTTCGGCGGCGGGATGAGGATGGCGCCGTCGGCCTCGCCGACGGACGGGGTATTCGACGTGATCCTGGTCCGTGACGCCGGGAAGCTCGAGACCATTCGAGGCATGAGGGATGTCCGCAGCGGCAAGCATCTGGATCAGCGCAACCCGAAGATCCAGCTGCTGTACGGCAAGCGGATCTCGGTCACCTCCCCGAACCAGGTGCGGATCGACCTCGACGGCGAGGACCCGGGCCTGCTGCCTGCGCTCTTCGAGATCCAGCCCGGGGCGATCGAGTTCATCACTCCGCGGTGACGGAGCGACATTGGTCGCCGGCGCGGATTCGAGATTGGACGGCTCGGTCGAACACGTGGCGCTGAACAGCCAGGGCCTCTTGACCCGTATACTTGCGCCTTGAGTTTGGCAGCAGGAACTGACGTCAAAGGCAAGCTGATCGCGGAATACAAGCGCGCAGACAAGGACACGGGCTCGCCCGAGGTCCAGGTCGCGCTCTTCACCGCACGTATCCGGGAGCTCACCGAGCACCTGAAGACGCACGCCAAGGACCACCACTCGCGCCGCGGCCTCCTCCTCCTGGTTGGCAAGCAACGGCGTCTGCTGAACTACCTGCGCGACACCGACGTCGAGCGCTATCGCGCCCTCGTCGGCAAGCTCGGGATCAGGAGATAGTCCCGGTCGGGCTGGCCCGACTAACAAGTCAATCGGGAGGACTCCACGCCGGACGCGGGGTCAGCTCTTAGAAGCTCTCACTGAGGATCGCCGGTCACGCGATGCGCACCACCGGCGAAGACCTGAGGGACAGCTGCTAGGAACCTGACCCAGGTCGCGCCAGATGGACGTCCTCCCAAATATGGAGGTGTTGGCGTGGCAATTGTCACGAAGAACGTAGAGGTCGCCGGGAGGCGGCTGTCAATCGAGACCGGCCGGGTGGCCGAGCAGGCCAACGGCGCGGTGATCCTGCGCCAGGGCGACACGGTCGTCCTGAGCACGGCGGTGATGTCGAAGGAGCCTAGGGTGGGCATCGACTTCTTCCCGCTGACGTGCGATTACGAGGAGAAGCTCTACGCCGCCGGCAAGATCCCGGGCGCGTTCATGCGCCGCGAGGGTCGGCCGAGCGAGGTGGCGATCCTGGCCTCACGGCTCACCGACCGTCCGCTGCGACCGCTGTTCCCGAAGGAGTTCAGGCTCGACGTCCAGGTCGTTTCGACGGTGCTCTCGGTGGACCAGGAGAACGACCCCACGATCCAGAGCATCAACGGTGCCTCGACGGCGCTGGTGATCTCGGACATTCCTTTCCAGGGTCCCGTGGGCGCGGTGCGGATGGGGTACCTCGACGGACGCGTGGTCGTCAACCCGCCGATGTCGAGGATGTCCGAGTCGGAGCTCGACCTGGTCGTCGCCGGCACGGCCGACGCCATCCTGATGGTCGAGGCCGGCGCCAAGGGCGTCACCGAGCAGACGGTGCTCGAGGCGCTGGAGGCGGCGCACGCGGAGATCAAGCGCATCTGCGCCGCGCAGACCGAGCTGCAGCAGCAGGTCGGCAAGCCCAAGCGTGAGTTCACGCCGCCCGCCTACCCGCCTCAGGTCGTCGAGGTCGTGAGCGAATATCTGGCGCTGCGCCTGGACAAGGCGGCCTACATCCCGGAGAAGAGCGTGCGCGAAGCCGCCATCGACGAGCTGCGCAAGCGGACGATCGCCGAGCTGGGCGAACGATTCCCGGAGCACGCGGACATCCTGGGCAAGCTGTTCGACAAGGCGCTGAAGGATCGCGTCCGCCAGCGCATCGTCGAAGAGGGCGTCCGCCAGGACGGCCGCGGACTGACCGAAGTGCGGCAGATCAGCGTCGAGGTGGGCGTGCTGCCGAGAACGCATGGCTCGGGCCTCTTCACCCGCGGCCAGACGCAGGCGCTGACCATCGCGACCCTGGGTTCGATGTCCGATCAGCAGAAGCTCGACGGCCTGTCGCCCGACGAGTTCAAGCGTTACATGCACCACTACAACTTCCCGCCGTACTCGGTCGGCGAGGCGCGCCCGCTCCGCGGGCCGGGCCGCCGTGAGATCGGCCACGGCGCACTTGCCGAGCGAGCCCTGCTGGCTGTCATTCCTCCCGTCGAGGAGTGGCCGTACACGATGCGGCTGGTCTCGGAGATCCTCAGCTCGAACGGCTCGACGTCGATGGCGTCGGTCTGCGGCTCGACCCTGGCCTTGATGGACGCGGGCGTGCCGATCAAGTCCCCGGTCGCGGGCATCGCGATGGGCCTGGTCACCCGCGAAGGCAGGCATGCGATTCTGACCGACATCCAGGGCGTCGAGGACAACCTCGGCGACATGGACTTCAAGGTCGCCGGCACGCGGGACGGCATCACCGCCCTCCAGATGGACATCAAGATCAAAGGCCTGACGCACGAGATCCTGGCTCAGGCGCTGGAGCAGGCTCGCGAGGCCCGGCTGTTCGTGCTCGGCAAGATGCTGGAGGTGCTACCGCGCCCCCGCACCGAGATGAGCACCTACGCACCGCGCATCACCACGATCATGATCAACCCCGACAAGATCCGCGACATCATCGGCCCCGGGGGCAAGATGATCCGCAAGATCACCGAGGAGACTGGAGCCCAGATCGACGTCGAGGACGACGGGCGGGTCTTCATCGCCGCGATCGACCAGGAAGGCGGCAAGCGGGCGATCGATTGGATCAAGGGCCTGACCGACGAGGTCGAGGTCGGCAAGATCTACCAGGGCAAGGTCGTCCGCATCATGCCCTTCGGGGCGTTCGTCGAGGTCCTGCCCAACCAGGACGGGCTCGTCCACGTCTCCAAGCTGACCGATCATCGGGTCGAGCGGGTGGAGGAGGTGTGCAACCTCGGTGACGAGATCGTGGTCAAGGCGGTCGAGATCGACAGCCAGGGCCGGCTCAACCTGAGCCGCCAGGCCGCGATCGAAGAGCTCACCTCCAAGGGCCTGGCGATCGAGGAGAAGATCGACTCCGAGGCCATGGCCGTGGCGCTGGCCTCTCCGCCACCTCCCCCACGTGAGGGAGGCTTCGGCGGGCGCGACCGGGGCGGACGCAACGGCGGCGGCGGCGGGCGCGGACGCGGGCCTCGCCGGGATTAACCCAGCCGTGGTCGCGGCCTTGAGCCCCTCATCCCGGCCCTCTCCCCGAACGGGGGAGGGCCATGGACGCGGGCGTGCCGCCTGAGATCAAGGTCGCGGTCGCCGGTCACCGCGGCAAGGTCGGCTCGCTGCTCGCCGCCGCGTTGCAGGACGAGCCCGGGTTCGACTACGTCGGCGGGATCGGCGCCGGCGACGACCTGGCCGGCTTCCTCAGGGAGCGCCGCCCGCTCGCGCTGGTCGATTTCACGCGCCCGGCGGTCGCCCTGCACAATGCGCTGGCCGCAGTCGCCGCCGGCGCCGCGCCGGTCGTGGGCACCACCGGCATCCCGCCGGAGGGCCTCGACAAGCTCGAAGCGGCGTGCCGCGAGATGCGGCTGGGCGGGATCGTCGCCCCCAACTTCGCCGTGGGTGCCGTGCTGATGATGCATCTCGCCGAGATCGCGGCCCCGCACTTCGAGGCGGCGGAGGTCATCGAGATGCATCACGCGGCCAAAGCAGATGCGCCCTCCGGGACCGCGCTATCGACGGCCAGGCGCCTGTCCGCTCGCCGGGGAAGCCAGCCGTTCACCCACCAGATGCCGGAGAAGGTGACGCTGTCGGGAACGCGCGGCGGGGAGGAGGGAGGCGTGGCCGTGCACAGCGTGCGCTTACCGGGATTCGTCGCCGACCAGGAGGTCATCTTCGGGCTGCCGGGACAGACGCTGACCATCATCCACCGCACCACGAGTCGCGAGGCATTCCTCCCAGGCGTGCTGCTCGCGATCCGCAAGGTCACGGCCGAACCGCGGTTTTACCGCGGCCTCGACGAGCTGTTGGGCCTTGGTTAGACGGGTGCCACCGTCGGCGGTAAACTGAGCCGATGCCCACCACCAAGCGATTGAACGTGGCCGTCGTCGGCGCGACCGGCATGGTCGGGCAGGAGATGCTGCGCATTCTCGCGGAGCGACACTTCCCGAGCGAGCGCATCAGCGCCCTGGCCTCGGAGCGTTCGAAGGGCTTGAGCGTGCCTTACAACGGCAGCTCGATCACGGTCGAGCCGCTCAATGAGCATGCCTTCAGAGGCGTCGACGTCGCCCTGTTCGCCGCGAGCGGCGACATCGGGTTGATGTACGGGCCGCTGGCGGTCGAGGCCGGGTCCCTGGTGATCGACAACAGCTCGGCGTGGCGCATGAAGGAGAACGTTCCCCTGGTCGTACCCGAGGTGAACAGCGAGGACATCCGCGACAACGAAGGCATCATCGCCAACCCGAACTGCTGCGCGATCCCGCTCACCGTCGTCCTCAACCCGCTGGGCCAAGCCGCCGGCATCGAGCGGGTGCTCGTTTCAACGTATCAAGCGGCGTCAGGAGCCGGTCGCGCCCTGGTCGACGAGCTGGAGGAGCAAACGAAAGCCATCGCCGGTGGCGCCAAGCCGCAGGTGAGCGCCTATCCGTACCAGCTCGCGTACAACGTGGTGCCGGGCGGCTGGCGCGCGGAGCCCGAGGGTTACAACGAAGAGGAGATCAAGATCGTCAACGAGACCCGGAAGATCCTCCATATGCCGGAGCTGCGCATCACGGCGACCTGCGTACGGGTGCCGGTCCCCATCGGGCACGGAGAATCGGTGTACCTCGAGACCAAGGAGAAGCTCAGCGCCGACCAGGCGCGCACCCTGTTCGCGAGCGCGCCCGGGGTGATCGTCGAGGACGACCCCCACGCCAAGCTCTATCCGACGCCGCACCACGTCGCGGGGAAAGACGAGGTGTACGTCGGCCGCATTCGAAACGACCCCTCGACCGCTCGCGGATTGGCGCTTTGGTTGGTCTCCGACAACCTGCGCAAGGGCGCCGCGCTCAACGCGGTCCAGATCGCCGAGCACGCCATCAAGATGGGCATCCTGGCCTAGATGACGACAACCGGGGTCGGTCGCCTTCTGACCGCGATGGTGACCCCCTTCAAGACCGACGGCTCGGTCGATTACGGCGCGGCCGAAAGGCTAGCGGCGCTTCTCGTCGCGGACGGTTCCGATGGAGTGGTCGTTTCGGGCACCACCGGTGAATCACCGTCGCTCGATGACGACGAGAAGATCGAGCTGGTCAAGGCGATCAAGAGGGCGATCCCGGGCAAGACCGTGGTCGCGGGCACCGGCAGCAACGACACGCACCACTCGGTCAGGCTCTCCGAACGAGCGATGCAGGCCGGCGCGGACGCCCTGCTGGCGGTCGTGCCCTACTACAACAAGCCGCCGCAGGAAGGCATGTACCGGCACTTCAAGGCCATCTCCGAGGTCGGGCCCACGATCATGTACAACATCCAGGGCCGGACCGCGGTCAACATGACCGCCGCCACGACCCTGCGCTGCGCTGAGCTGCCCGGCATCCTCGGCGTGAAGGAGGCCAGCGGCGACCTGGACCAGATGGGTTTGGTATGTGCCGGGAAACCGGACCGCTTTCAGGTCTGGAGCGGCGACGACAGCTTCACGCTTCCGCTGCTGGCAATTGGCGGGTACGGCGTCATCTGCGTCGTCTCGCACATCGCCGGCGGATCGATGAAACGGCTCATCGAGGCGTACGTCAACGCCGACAACGAGACCGCTCGCAAGCTCCATCTCGGCCTGCTGCCGGTGATCAAGGCGCTCATGAGCACCGCCGCCAATCCGGTGCCGATCAAGTCCGTGTTGAACGCCCTCGGGTTTCCGGCGGGTCCGTTCCGATTGCCGCTGGTGCGTCTCACCGACGACCAGCTCGGCTCGGTGATGCAGACGGTCCGGGATGCCGGCGGCCTCATCTCCACCATCCCCTCTGAGCAGGTCAGCGGGGTTCCCGCGAAACCGTAGATTTCGTGGGGTACGCGGACGTCCACGTCGCTTAGCGCTTCCCAGGAGCTGAACCAGCTCCATGCCACGATTCGCTCGTGCACGAGCTGCGGACTTCATGCGACCCGCACCCAGGCGGTGCCGGGCGCGGGGCCCTGCCCCGCCGCCATCATGATCGTCGGTGAGGCCCCGGGCTTCAACGAGGACCGCCAGGGCGAACCGTTCGTCGGCGCCGCGGGCAAGCTGCTGGACACTCTGCTGGCGCGCATCTCGCTCCGCAGGGCCGACGTGTACATCACCAACGTGCTCAAGTGCCGGCCGCCGCAGAACCGCGATCCGATGCCCAACGAGGCTGAGTCCTGCTCGCCCTACCTGCGCCGCCAGCTCGAGCTCGTCCAGCCCAAGGTCGTGCTCATCTTGGGGCGCCATGCGCTCGAGCGCCTGATGCCCGGACAGGGCTCCATATCCCGGATTCACGGCAGCCTGGTGATGCGGCAGGACGTGGCGTACGTGCCGCTCTATCACCCCGCCGCCGCGCTGCACAACGGCGCCCTGGTGGCCGACCTCGAGCGTGACTTCGACCGCGTCAAGGCCTACCTGGACAGATTGCTGGCGCCGGCCCCTGAGCCTGATCCTCCGCCCCCGGCGGAGAGGTCCGCCGACCCGGCGGTGGCCGTCGAACCAGCCGAACAGCTGCGTCTTTTGTGAGCGCCTCGCGACTCCGGTACGTGCCGCTCGGAGGCCTCGGTGAGGTCGGCATCAACATGTGGGCGCTGGAGTGGGAGGGCAAGGTCCTCGTCGTCGACGCCGGCCTGATGTTCCCCCAGGAGGACATGCCCGGCATCGACCTCGTGCTGCCCGACATCTCATACCTGCTCGGGCGTGGACGCGAGGTGCTGGGCATCGTCCTCAGCCACGGGCACGAGGACCACATCGGCGGACTGCCGTACGCGCTCAAAAAGCTCAACGTCCCGGTCTACGGCACCCGCCTCACGCTGGGTCTCGTCAAGCCCAAGCTCAAGGAGCATCGCATCCTTCGCGAGTCCGACCTGCGAGAGATCCGGGTGGGCGACTCGGTGCAGCTCGGGCCCTTCAAGGTCGAGACGGTGGCGGTGTGCCACTCGATCCCCGACGCCGTCGCGCTGGCGATCGAGACGCCGGTCGGCCGCGTCGTCTACACCAGCGACTTCAAGCTGGATGCCTCGCCGCCCGACGGTCATCCCACCGACATCGCGCGCTTCCGGCGGCTCGGCGACGAAGGCGTGCTCCTGCTGCTCAGCGACTCGACCAACTCCGAGCGCGCGGGACACTCAGGCTCGGAACGCGACCTGCACGCGCCCTTCGAGCGCATATTCGGCGAGGCCCCCGGTCGGATCGTGGTCGCGAACTTCGCGTCCAACATCCACCGCATGCAGCACCTGGTGCGCATGGCGAGCCAGTTCGGCAGGCGGGTGGCCGTGGTCGGACGCAGCCTCCAGACGAACTTCAAGACCGCGCGCGAGCTCGGCTTCCTCGAGGTCCCGGAAGGGTTGACGGTCCCGCTCGAGGATATCGATCGCATTGCGCCGTCCAAGCTGCTGCTGCTCACGGCGGGCAGCCAGGGGGAGCCGATGTCTGCGCTGGCCCGGTTTGCCGCGCAGCGCCATCCCCTCGTCAACGTGCTGAAGGGCGACTGGGTGGTCATCTCCGCACGGCCCATCCCGGGCAACGAGCGCATGGTTCATCAGACGGTGAACAACCTCTATCGCCATGGAGCCCGAGTCTTCTACTCCGAGGTCGGCAACGTGCACGTCACCGGGCACGCGCACCGCGACGAGCTGCGCGAGATGCTCGACGCCGTGCGCCCGCGTTACTTCATCCCGGTCCACGGCGAGTACCGCCAGCTCCTGCAGCACTCGGAGGTCGCCCGCGAGGCGGGTCTCGGAGACGATCGCATCGTCGTGGTCGAGGACGGTGAATCCGTGGAGCTCGATGCCGGGTCGATGAGGCGAGGCGAAAGAGTCGGCACCGGGCTGGTGTTCGTCGACGGCCTGGGCGTCGGCGATGTCGAGCAGGTGGTGCTGCGCGATCGCCGGCACCTCGCCGAGGACGGCATCCTGGTCGTGACGCTGGCGCTGGATCGAGACACCGGGGCGGTTCGCGCCGGACCCGACCTCATCTCCCGCGGGGTCATCGAGCCCGAGCTCTCCTCGCGGCTGATGGCCGACGCACGCGCCGCCGCGATGCACAGCATCCGCCGGCTTGCGGATACGCGAGCCGACCTCAACCTGCTGCAGGAGGCCATCCACGACGCGGTGTCGAAGACCGTCTACAAGCGGACCCGGCGCCGCCCCATGGTCATCCCGGTCGTGACGGAGATATGAAGCTGCCGCCGCTGGCGCTCGTCGCGCCCAGCCTCTGCCCGCGCTGCGACCAGCCGGCCATGGTGCTCAACTTCGCCGAGGAGTCGCGCTGCGCCCATTGCGCGCTGCAGATTCACCAGTGCGCGAGCTGCCGCGGAGTGGCCGGCCCCTTCGATCGTTTCTGCGGGTTCTGCGGGCACGAGCTGGTGCGCGGCGAACGGCGCCCGCTGTGGTGGCGCCTGTGGCTGCTCGCGGCGCTGGTGCCGCTCGCGGCCGGGCTGTTCTACGGCATCGCCCAGGCACAGGTCCACCCGCGCTAGGGATCCTTCCCGGCGGGACGATGATCGCCGCCTAGCGATTCAAGCGCAGGCCGCACTCGACGCAAAAGCTGTGCCGCCCGAGGTTGTGATGCCCGCATGACGCGCACACCAGGCGCCGGGGTGGATCCGCCTGCAGCCAGCGCTCGCTCTCACGCCGGTACCAGACGCCATCTTCGGGACCGAGCATCCAACGCCGTCCCTCGCCGTCGAGGACGGCGAGGTCACGAACGGCCACCCTGAACGCGCGGGGTTGCAATCCACCGGTCCGCCGTTCCTCAACCAGGGAGCGATACCGGATCTCGGCTTCGGCAAACGGATCGACTGCCACCGCAAGAGTATCGCTCGCGCCAGCCTCGGAGGATCAAGAGCGCGGTCGACCGCGGTGTAGAATCGCTACGGCTCAAGGGCCCGCAGCATGCGTCGCACCACATCCCGAGGCTCACGTCCTTCGACGAACGGCGCCCGGCGCGCCTCGTCATCGCGTTCCCGCTCCGCTCGAAGCAAACGCGCTGTCCGTCCACACCTCACGCCGCGTCAGGCACGCGAGATCTCAGGCGTCCTCTTCATCCTGATCGCGCTGCTGGGCCTGCTCGCCCTCGCGAGCAACGCTGGCTCGATCCTGACCGGCATTCGCACCGCCCTGCTGGCGAGCTTCGGCAGCGCATGGTTCGTGCCCGTCGGCGCGGCGCTCGCGCTCGGTGCGTATCTGCTGTGGCCCAAGGCGCCCCGACCTCGAGCCGTCGACGTCGTCTCCGGAGCGGGCGCCGTGCTGGCGCTGGTCGGGCTGTTCGGCCTCGCCGCCCACGCGGGCGGATCGACCGGCGGCGCGATCGACAGGGCCGTGATCCAGGTGGTCGGGCGGTGGGGCGCATGGGCCCTGCTCGTGGCCGTGGTGGTGATCGGCCTGATCGTCACCGTCCACTTCAGCCCCGGCGCGCTGGTCGCGACGATGGTGGGAGCCGGCCAGGCCGCCTACGCCGAGCGGGTGCGACTGCAGAACCTGGTCTCGCCGCCGGCGGCTGAAGCCAAGCCCACGCCGCGATCCGCGGGGGCGGCGAGCGCCGTGCCGGCGCGGTTGGCCGCCGCGTTCGCAGCTCCACCGCCGGCCACCGAGGCGTCCGAGCCGTGGGAGCTGGAGACGCCGGCGGGCCGTCCGGCCGCCGTCGCCGCGCCTGCCGTCGCCAGGCACGCACCGGCGAGCGGCGACGACCCGCTGGCCTCGGTCATGCGCGTGGCCGCCGAGCCCGAAGACGATCTTCCCGAGATCGAATGGAAGCTTCCGTCCATCGCCCTGCTCGACACCGTCACCGCCAAGCGCGAGCGCATGGCGGACGAGATCAAGCGGAACGTCCGGATCATCGAGAGCACGCTGGAAACGTTCGGCGTCTCGTGCAAGGTCGTCGGCGTCAACCCCGGGCCGGCCGTCACCCAGTTCGAGCTTCAACCCGGCGCCGGCGTGCAGGTGAAGAGGATCACCGCGCTGCAGAACGACCTCTCGCTGGCGCTGGCCGCCGCACCGCTGCGTATCGAGGCGCCGATTCCGGGCAAGGCGGCCGTCGGCATCGAGGTGCCCAACAAAGCCGCAAGCCTGGTGACCATCCGCGAGGTGCTCGAGACGGCGGCGTTCCGCGAGGGCACGCACGCGCTCGCCATCGGACTTGGCAACGACGTCTCCGGGCAGTCGATCGTCGCCGACCTGACCCGGATGCCGCACCTGCTCATCGCGGGCGCCACCGGCCAGGGCAAGAGCGTCTGCATCAACGCGCTCATCACGAGCCTTTTGTTCCAGGTCACTCCCGAGCACCTGCGCCTGCTCCTCATCGACCCCAAGCGCGTGGAGCTGACCGGCTACAACGGGCTGCCGCACCTGGCGCTGCCGGTGCTGGTCGAGTCGCACCAGGCGGCGGCCGCGCTGCGGTGGGCGGTGGCCGAGATGGACAGGCGCTACAAGATGTTCTCGGCCGAAAGCGTTCGCAACATCGCCGCCTACAACGAGAAGGCGGCCCAGCGGCACGCCCGCCACGTGCCGTACATCGTGATCGTGATCGACGAGCTTGCCGACCTGATGATGGTCGCGGCGGGCGAGATCGAAGAGCTCATCTGTCGCATCGCGCAGCTTGCACGCGCCGTCGGCATTCACCTGGTCATCGCCACGCAGCGACCGTCCACCGACATCATCACCGGCCTCATCAAGGCCAACATCCCGTCGCGCATCGCCTTTGCGGTGGGCTCGCAGATCGACAGCCGGGTGATCCTCGATTCCGGCGGAGCGGAGAAGCTGCTGGGTCGCGGCGACATGCTCTACCAGCCGGTGGACGCCGGCAAGCCCACCCGCATCCAGGGCGCCTTCGTCAGCGACCCCGAGGTCGAGGGGTTGGTGAACTTCTGGCGCTCCCAGGGCGGCCCTCGCTACATGGAGGAGATCCTCGAGGAGGGAGCGGGCTCGGAGTGGGAGGGAACCCAGGCGCCGGAACGCAAGCTGGACCCGCTGTTCGCGCGTGCGGCGCGAGCGGTTGCGGCCGAGGGCGCGGCCTCCGTGTCGCTGGTGCAGCGCAAGTTCAACGTGGGCTATTCGCGGGCGGGCCGCATCGTCGACCAGCTCGCCGAGCACCGGGTGGTCGGCGGCTATCAGGGCTCGAAATCGCGTGAGGTGCTGATGACCCTGCCAGACGTCGACGAGCTCCTGGAGCGTCTGGGCATCGAATGAGCGTTGGTGCGGTCCTCGCTGCGAAGCGCGGCGAGCGCGGCCTCACCATTCAGCAGGCGGCTGCGGCGACGCGGATCCGGGCGGACCATCTGAGCGCGCTGGAGGCGGACGAGCCGGAGCGGCTCGCCGCGCCCGTCTATGCGAAGGGCTACCTGCGCACCTATGCGCGATACCTCGGCCTGGATCCTGAACCGCTGGTGGGGATGCTGGATGTACCGGCGCCGGATCCGCGGCGAAACCTGCGCCTGGGAACGGCGGACAGGCCGCCTCGCATCACGGCCACGGCAGCGGCCGCGGCGGTGGTGGGCGTGGTCATGCTCGCCCTCGCCTTCAGCGTGTACGCGGCGCGTCAGATTCAACCCGACCAGCGAGCGCAGAACACCCCCGCCTCGCCGATCACGGCCGCCGGCCCGGCGGGGACGCCGGTGCCTGCGCCGTCGCCTCAGGCGCGACCGATAGTCGTCGGCGTTCAGGTCACGGACGCCGTCTGGATCAACGTGACGGTGGACGGCAAGGCTCAGTACTCCGATGCCGGCAAGGTCCTGCCGGCGGGCTCGGTGGTGTACTTCACCGGCGTGGACGTGCGGATAACGAGCGGCAAGGCGGCCGCCACGTTCATCACCATCGACGGGCGCGCGGCCGGCGCCCTGGGGACCGGGGTGGCAACGCGGGAGTTCTCGTCGCAAACTTCATCGTAGGAAGCACGGTTTGAACCTCCCCATCGGCCTGACCCTCAGCCGCCTGGCGGCGATCCCGCTGCTCATGGCGCTGCTCGTCGTGCGTTTCCCCGGCCACGACCAGCTGGCCGCCGTCCTCTTCATCGTCTTCTCGTTCACCGACACCCTCGACGGGCAGATCGCGCGCCGCCGCGGCCTGGTCAGCAATTTCGGCAAGTTTCTCGATCCCCTGGCCGACAAGCTCTTCGTCCTGTCGGTCCTGATCGTGCTGGTGCAGGAGGGCCTGGTCGCGGCGTGGGTGGTGGTCGTGATCTTCTCGCGCGAGCTGATCATCACGATCCTGCGCTCGGTCGGCGCCGGCCAGGGGCAGGTCATCGCCGCGGCTCCTCTCGGCAAGACGAAGACGGTCATGCAGATGAGCGCGGTCACGCTTCTCATCCTCCAGCGGCCGTACCCGATCCTGGTCCCGGTAGCGGACCTGGCGATCGCGGTCGCCATCGTCTTCACGATCTGGAGCGGTCTCGACTACCTGTGGCGCTTCCGGTATCTCATCGGCCCGTTCGACAGCTCGCGGCAGCCGTCGCGTTCCGGCCCGAGCGGCGGAGCGCCGGCTCCCAGCGAAGCCATGGAGCCGGCGGCGCAGGAGCTCGGTGACCTGCTGCGCCACAGCGGGCTCACCGTCTCGGTAGCCGAGTCTTGCACCGGAGGCCTGGTCGGGACTCTGATCACCGAGCGGCCGGGCAGCTCGGTGTACTTCGCGGGCGGCGTCATCGCCTATGCGGACGGGGCCAAGCGCGACCAGCTCGGCGTGTCGCCCGCGCTGTTGAAGCGCGTGGGTGCGGTCAGCCGCGAGGTGGCGCAGGCGATGGCGGAAGGCGCACGCTCCCGTTTCGGCACGAGCCTGGCCGTCGGCGTCACCGGGATCGCGGGCCCCGACGCGGACGGCTCCGACAAGCCGGTCGGTTGGACCTACATCGCCGTCGCTTCGGCGCGCGCCACGTCCACGCATGAGTACAGGTTCAGCGGCGATCGCCGCTCGAACCGGCGCCAGGCCGCCCTCCAGGCGTTGCGCCTTCTGATCGAAGAGGTCCGTGCGGGCGACGATGCCCGGGCGGAGAACGCTTGACTCACGAACACCTGTTCGCTAGACTTGCGCGACGGCTCCTGTTAAGCACATTGACCGCAGCCCCGCGACGTAGAACACTCGCCGCAACGACCTAGGAGGCATCGAAGATTGGAAAAGGAAAAGGCTCTCGACTCAGCGATTTCCCAGATCGTCAAGAGCTACGGCAAGGGTTCGATCATGAAGCTGGGCGAGCAGGCGGCGCTGCGTGGTGAGATAACCGTGATTCCCACCGGCGCGCTGCTCCTCGACCTGGCGCTGGGAGTGGGGGGGATCCCTCGCGGACGGGTCACCGAGCTCTATGGCCCAGAGTCGGCCGGCAAGACGACGCTGGCTCTTCACGTCATCGCGGAGGCGCAGAAGCAGGGCGGGACAGCGGCGTTCGTCGACGCTGAGCATGCGCTCGACCCCATCTACGCATCGCGCATCGGCGTCAAGATCGACGACCTCCTGATCAGCCAGCCCGACACGGGTGAGCAGGCGCTGGAGATCGTCGAGGTGCTGGTCCGGTCGGGCGCGGTCGATGTGATCGTGATCGACTCGGTGGCCGCGCTCGTCCCCAAGGCGGAGATCGAAGGCGAGATGGGTGACGCGCACGTCGGCCTGCAGGCCCGGCTCATGTCGCAGGCGCTGCGCAAGCTGACCGCCGCCATCTCCAAATCCAACTGCTCGGTGGTCTTCCTCAACCAGTTGCGAGAGAAGGTCGGGATCATGTTCGGCAACCCCGAAACCCAGCCCGGCGGCCGCGCGCTCAAGTTCTACTCCTCCGTGCGGCTCGACATCCGGAAGGTTGAGGTCATCAAGTCGGGGCTCGATTCGGTGGGCGCGAGGGTGAAGGTCAAGGTGGTCAAGAACAAGGTCGCCCCGCCGTTCAGGTCGGCGGAGTTCGACATCCTCTTCAACGAAGGCATCTCGCGCGAGGGCTCGCTGATCGACGCGGCCATCGAGTACGGGATTCTCGAGAAGAGCGGGACGTGGATGTCGTACGGCGACCAGCGTCTCGGTCAGGGTCGGGAAAACGTCCGGAACTACCTCCGAGAGAACCCGACCCTCGCCGCCGAGATCGAGGCCAAGGTCAGAGACAAGGCCGCAGCCGGGGGCGCCAAGCCACTGAAAACGATGGGGCCGGTGAGGGCTCCGGCGGGTGCAGCGGAGGAGCTCTAAAGCTCCGCGCCGCGGCGCGAGTCCGTCCGGGACCGCCCTGGACGCCGGTTTGCGGCTCCTCGGCCGGCGCGCGCATTCGCGCGCCGAGCTGAAGCGGAAGCTGGGGCGGCGGGGCTTCACCGCGGCCGAGATCGAAGCTGCCGTCGGCCGCCTGGCCGAGCTCGGGTACATGGACGACCGCTCGTTCGCCCAAGGCCTCGTCCGTCGCCGTGGGGCCAGCAGAGGGCCCATGGCCCTGTCGGCCGAGCTGGCCGCCAGGGGCGTCGAGCGGACGCTGGCCGACGCCGCTCTGGCCGAGTTCGACGCCGACGCGCAGCTGGCCTCGGCGACCCGCCTCGCCGAACGCCTGGGCGCGAGAAAGGCGGTGGCCGGCTACCGGGAGATGCTCGATCAGGTGGGCTCGCGGCTGGTGCGGCGGGGCTTTTCCCCGGCGATCGTCCGAGCCGCGTGCCGGGCTGCCCTGGCGGGAACGCCCCAGGACGCCGAAGACTAGAATTTGACCTCACGCGAGGCGTTCATGAGGCGCCCGCAGTCATAGAGCCAACCCGACGCGGGACCCGTGAGTCCTGCGGTGGTTCCGCACTTTGACAATCGAATATACGAGGTGCATGTCACATGCCTGTCTACGTCTACGTCTTCGTATCGCTACTGGTGGTGGTGGCGCTCCTCGCCGGTTTTGGAGCCGCATACCTGCTGCTTCAGCGCCGGCAGGGCGATGGGGCCAGCGCTCTGGAGCTCAAAGCCCAGCAGACCCTCTCGGAGGCCGAAACCCAGGCCAAGGAGAAGCTGCTCGAAGCCAAGGAGGAAGCGGTCAAGATCCGCACCGCCGCCGAACAGGAGGCCCGCGAGTATCGGGCACAGTCGCAACAGGTCGAAAAGCGCCTTCTCCAGAAGGAGGAGAACTTCGAACGCAAGGGCGAGGATCTCAACCGGCGCGAGCGTGAGCTCGGTAACCGGGAGAAGTCGCTGGACGAGATCAAAGCTCAGCTCGAAGACAGCTATCGCCAGCAGGAGAAAGAGCTGCAGCGGGTCGCCAACATGACCCGCCAGGAAGCTCAGGGAATCCTGATGGCGCAGGTCGAGCAGGAGCTGCGCAACGAAGTCGCCCGCAAGGTCCGGGAAGCGGAGCTCGGGGCTCGCGACGAGAGCGAGCGCCGCGCCCGGGAGATCGTCACCGAGTCGATCCAGCGCATCGCCGCCGACCAGACCGCGGAGGTTTCGGTCTCGGTACTGCCGCTGCCGACGGACGAGCTCAAGGGGCGGATCATCGGCAAGGAGGGGCGCAACATCCGCGCCCTGCAGCAGGCGACCGGGATCGACCTCATCGTCGACGACACCCCGGAAGCCGTGATCATCAGCGGTTTCGACCCCGTCCGCCGCGAGGTGGCGCGGGTCGCGCTGAACAAGCTCATCGTCGACGGCCGGATCCATCCGGCCCGCATCGAAGAGATCGTCGCCAAATCCCGACAGGAGGTCCTGCAAAGGGTCAAAGACGAAGGGGAGGCGGCGGTCCTGGAGGTCGGCCTACAGGGTCTGCACCCGGAGGTCGTCCGCCACCTCGGCATCCTGAGGTTCCGCACCAGCTACGGCCAGCAGGTGCTCAACCACTCGAAAGAGGTCGCCTATCTCGCCGCCATGATGGCGGCCGAGATCGGCGCCGACGTCCGCATCGCCAAGCTGTCAGGCCTGCTCCACGACATCGGCAAGGCCATCGACCACGAGGTCGAGGGCTCGCATGCCGTGATCGGGGCGGACCTGCTGCAGCGACATGGGGTTCCAGCCCCGGTCGTGCACGCGGTGCGGGCGCATCACTACGACGAAGAACCCCACACGCTCGAGGCGCTGCTGTTGATCGCGGCCGACGCCATCTCCGCTGCTCGCCCGGGGGCGCGCAGGGAGTCGCTCGAGGCCTACGTCAAACGGCTCGAGAAGCTGGAGGAGATAGCCAACTCGTTCCAGGGAGTGCAGCAGTCCTACGCCATCCAGGCCGGGCGCGAGGTCCGGATCCTGGTCAAGCCGGAGCAGATCGACGACACCGCCGCCCAGCTCATGGCGCGGGACATCGCGAAACGAATCGAGACCGAGCTCAGTTTCCCGGGCCAGATCCGCGTCACCGTGGTGCGCGAAACCCGGGCCATCGAGTATGCGAAATAGCGTTGATCGACACCAGAGGGGAGTCCAAGCGGGCTCCCCTCTTCTTTTTTACCTCGGGCGCGCCCTGCGCGCACCCGGGCTGCCCATACACTTGGGCGGTGGCCGGCGACGACTTGCGGATTCTCTTCGTGGCTGATGTGGTCGGTCACCCAGGGCGCGACGCCGTCAAAGCGCTGCTGCCCGGGCTGAAAAAAGAGCTCCATCCCCACCTCACCATCGTCAACGGCGAGAACTCAGCCGGCGGTTTCGGCTTGACGGCCAAGATCGCCGCGGAGCTGAAGGGGGCGGGCGCCGACGTCATCACCACCGGCAACCATGTTTACGCCCAGAAGGAGTTCCTGCCTGAGCTGCCGTCCCTGGAGCGCGTGCTGCGGCCGGCCAACTACCCGCCGCGAGCGCCGGGTCAGGGGTGGTGCCTGATCGACGCGGGCGGCCGGAACGTCCTGGTCATGAACCTGATGGGACGGATCTTCCTGGAGGCCCTGGACGACCCGTTCCGGGCGGCGGACGCGATCCTGGCCGCGCACCCCGACACTCGCATCGTCTTTTGCGACATGCACGCTGAGGCGACGTCCGAAAAGACGGCCATGGGCTGGTTTCTCGACGGGCGGGCGAGCGCGGTCGTCGGCACCCACACCCATATCCCGACCGCTGATGCGCGGGTGTTGCCTGGGGGTACGGCCTACGTCACGGACGTGGGCATGGTCGGCCCCAGGGACAGCTGCATCGGGATGGACAAGGACATCGTGCTCCAGCGTTTCCTCACCGGCGTCCCCAACCGCTTCGTCGTGGCGTCAGGACCCGTGACTTTCAATTCCGTACTGGTTACCATTAATGGCTCCACCGGACGAGCTACATCGATTCAGCGAGTCGACCGCGAACACGTTTGAAGGGGTTCCAGCAATGACAGCGGAGCGCGCTCCAGTAGAGGTGCTGAAGGTTTCGGCCACCTCCAAACCGGTTGCCGTCGCGGGGGCCATCGCGGGCGTGATCCGGAGCAAAGGCCGTGTCGAGGTCCAGGCCATCGGCGCGGGCGCCATCAACCAGGCGGTCAAGGCGATCGCCATCTCGCGCGGCTACGTCGCTCCTGGGGGACTCGACCTGGTCTGCATTCCCGCCTTCATCGACATCTCCATCGATGGCGAGGAGCGCACCGGAATCCGGTTGCTGGTGGAGAGCCGCTGACAGCGAGTCCCAAGACCGGCAGGACGCGGTCGTTCAGCATCTGGACGATCGGCTGCCAGATGAACGCGGCGGATTCCGAAAGCCTGGCGCGAAGACTGCTGGCGGCCGGGTACGTCGAGGATTCGCTCGAACGGGCTGACGTCGCCATCCTCAACACCTGCGTCGTCCGCCAGGCCTCCGAGGATCGTGTGTACTCCAAGCTCCACGAGCTGAAGTCGTGGAAGACTCCGGAGCGCACGATCGCCGTCACCGGCTGCATCGTCGCCAAGGAGGGCGACGAGCTTCGCCGTCGATTCCCGCAGCTCGACGCGGTGGTGCCGATCGGCGAGTACGAGGCGTTCCTGGCCGAGCTGGAGGCGCGCTACGACTACTCGCAGGGCGAAGCCCTGCCGCCGGCCGGGCGCACGGGTGTCAGCCACTACGTGCGCATCATCCAGGGCTGCGACCACAACTGCACGTTCTGCATCGTCCCGAGGGTGCGCGGCCGCGAGCGGCACGTGCCCATGCAGCTGGTGCTCGAGGAGTGCCGGCAGGCGGTTTCCGAAGGGGCCAAAGAGGTCGTGCTGCTCGGGCAGAACGTCGACGACTATCGCGACCCCGACGGCCGCGGCGGGCTGGCCGGGCTCGTCCGAGAGGTCGAGCGGATCGCCGGCCTCAAGCGGCTGCGCTTCATGACCTCGCATCCTCAGGACCTCGAGATCGAACTGCTCGAGGTCATGGCCGCCAGCGACGTCGTGTGCCGCGAGCTTCAGCTGCCGGTCCAGTCCGGCGACGACACGATCCTCAAGCGCATGGCGCGCGGGTACCAGACGCGCCACTACCGAGCGATCGTCGAGCGGGCTCGGAACCTCATGCCCGACCTCGGGCTGGTGACCGATGTGATCGTCGGCTTCCCGGGCGAGTCGGAAGCGGCTTTCATGAACACTCGCGCCCTGCTCGAAGAGATCCAGTTCGACGTCGTCCACCTGGCAATGTACTCACCCCGGCCGGGCACGTTCGCCGCCGGCCGGATGGAGGACGACGTTCCCGGCACTGAAAAGCTGCGGCGCCTGAATGATCTGCTGGCGCTGCAGCGGAGCATCGCGGCGCGCAAGACGGCGCTGTGGATCGGCCGCGATGTGGAGGTCCTCATCGAGGGCCGCGACGAGCTCAACCGGCCGTACGGCCGCATCCGGCAGGGCAAGCGTGCCGTGGTGCTGCGCGGCGGTGACATCGCTCCCGGCCAGGTGGTGGACGTGCGCGTCCTGCAGGCCACCGCCGGCCAGCTGACGGGAACCGCCAGCGGCGCGCCGGCCGCGTGACTGAAGGCGCCGGGCGCGCGCAGGGCGCAATTTCAGACAGGCGCGCGCAGGGTGCAGTCGCCAGATGACCGCCCCGACCCCGGTCATGCGCCAGTACCGGGAGGCGAAAGAGCAGCACCCCGACGGCATCCTCCTGTTCCGGCTCGGCGACTTCTACGAAATCTTCTTCGAGGACGCCGAGGTGGCCGCGCCGATCATGGGCGTGACCCTGACCTCAAGGCCTCTCGGCAAGAGCGGCCGCGCGCCGATGTGCGGCGTCCCGCACCACGCGTGGCAGGCGTACGTCGGCAAGCTTCTGCGCGCCGGGCACAAGGTGGTGATCTGCGACCAGCTGGAGCCGGCCGCCAAGAAGGGCATCGTCAGGCGGGACGTCACCCGCGTCCTGACTCCGGGCACGGTGGTCGAGGACGCCTACCTCGACCCCTCGCGTCCGAATTACCTGGTCGCCGCCTGGAGCCGCGGCGCGGACGCCGGCATCGCGGCATGTGAGGTGTCGACCGGTGAGCTGCTGCTGTGCCAGCTTCCCCGCGAGAGGCTCACGTCGGAGCTCGAGCGGCTGGCTCCGGCAGAGCTGCTGACGCCGCCCCAGTTCGAGGACTACAGGTTCGATCCCGTCCGCGGCCAGCAGCGCCTTCGCGACCTGCTCGGAATCGCCTACCCCGCATCGGTCGGCGCCGCGGACGCGCCGCTCGCGGTCGGCGCGGCGGGCGTGGTCCTCGATTACCTCAAGCAGAACCAGACCCGCGTGACGCCAGGATCGTTCAGCGTCCGGACGTACTCGCCCGAAGCGACGATGCCCCTGGACCCGGCGACGGTGCGCAATCTCGAGCTGCCCGCGCTGGTCGACCTGGTGGACCACACGCGCACCGCGATGGGCGCCCGGCGTCTGCGGACGTGGCTCAGCGCGCCCATGCGCGACGCCGAGTCGATCGAGCTCCGGCTGGGCGCTGTCGACGAGCTCGTCTCCGCCGCCTCGTTGCGAGACAGGCTGTCGGCGGCCCTGAAGCCCGTGGGCGACCTCGAGCGTCTCGTCTCACGCGCCGCCCAGGGCCACGCCAGCGCCCGCGAGCTGGTCGCCCTGCGGCGATCGCTGGAAGCCGTCCCGGCCGTGCAGGACGCCCTCGCGGCGTGCACGGCGCTGGCGATCCGGGAGCTGGCGGGCCGGATCAGCCCCTGTCCGGAGCTGGCGGCGGAGCTGGCACGGGCCCTGGTCGAGGACCCACCCGCGACCGGGAGGGAGGGAGGAGCGGTTCGCCCCGGCTATGACGCCGAGCTCGACGGCATCAGCGAGGCGTCGAGGAGCGCACGGGAATGGATCGGCGCGCTCGAAGCCTCCGAGCGACAAAGAACCGGGATTCGCACGCTCAAGGTCGGCTTCAACCGGGTGTTCGGTTACTACATCGAGGTCAGCCACGCCAACGCATCAGCGCTGCCGCCGGATTACGTGCGCAAGCAGACGCTGATGGGCGCCGAGCGCTACCTGACGCCGGAACTGAAGGAGAAGGAAGCGATCGTGCTCAGCGCCCAGGAGCGCATCGCGGCACGCGAGGTCGAGATCCTCCGTGAGCTGTCGTCGACGGTCGCCGCTTCGGCCTCCACACTGCGTGGCAGCGCGCAGGCGATCGGCATGGTCGATGCCCTGCTCAGCCTCGCGGTCGCGGCATCAGGGCTTGGCTGGAGCAGACCGGAGGTGAACGCCGGCCTTCGGCTCAGCATTAGAGGAGGCCGCCACCCGCTGGTCGAGCGTGGACTCCCGGCGGGAGTCTTCGTCGCCAATGACCTCGAGCTCGACGCCGGGCGAGCCCCGGGCGCACCTGACCAGGACTCAGCGCAGGTGGTGATCCTCACCGGGCCGAACATGGCGGGCAAGTCGACCTACCTGCGGCAGGCGGCGGTGATCGTGCTCCTGGCCCAATGTGGAAGCTTCGTCCCCGCGGGGCATGCGGTCGTCGGTTTGGCCGACCGGATCTTCACCCGTGTCGGGGCCCATGACGACATCACCGCCGGCATGTCGACCTTTATGGTCGAGATGACCGAGACGGCGTACATCCTCAACCACGCCACGCGCGCGTCGCTGGTGATCCTGGACGAGGTGGGGAGGGGGACGTCGACATACGACGGGGTCTCGATCGCGCAGGCGGTGGTCGAGCACCTTCATGACTCGCCGAAGCTCGGGTGCCGCACCCTGTTCGCCACGCACTACCACGAGCTGACCGCGCTGGCGGAAAGACTGCCGGGGGTGTGCAATCAGCGCGTCGAGGTCCTCGAAGAAGGAGAGACGGTGCGGTTCCTGCATCGAGTGGTCCCCGGCGGCGCGGACCGCTCCTACGGGATTCACGTCGCGGCCGTGGCCGGCCTGCCGTCGGGAGTGATCGCCCGCGCGCGGCAGGTGCTCGGGGAGCTGGAGCGGCAGCGTCCGCTCGAGCCGCCGGAACAGCAGCTCGGCCTGCCGATCGAGCTCGCGCCCGATCCGCTGCGCCAGGAGCTCGAAGCGCTCGAACCCGACTCACTGAGCCCGCTGGAGGCTTTGCGGAAGCTGTACGAGCTCCGATCGAGGCTGGCGCCATGAGCGAGTCCATTCACCTTTTGGCGCCCGAGGTCGCGGACGCGATCGCCGCCGGCGAGGTGATCGAGCGGCCGGCGTCCGTCGTCAAGGAGCTGGTCGAGAACGCCCTCGACGCGGAGGCACGGCGCATCAGCGTCGACGTGCGCGGAGCGGGCAGAACGTCGATCCGGGTCAGCGACGATGGCGCCGGCATCGCTGCCGGCGAGCTCGCGCTCGCATTCGTCCGTCATGCCACGAGCAAGGTCGCCAAGCTCTCGGATCTGACGGCGATCGCGAGTCTCGGCTTTCGAGGCGAGGCGCTGGCGAGCATCGCCGCCGTGGCCGACGTCGAGGCCGCCAGCGCGGGCGCGAATATTCGCATCCGCGCCGGCGAGGTGATCGAGCAGGGCTCTGGTCCGCTCCTGCCCGGGATGACGTTGGAGGTGAGGGACCTCTTCGCCAACGTGCCGGCGCGGCTGAAATTCCTCAAGAGCGACGCCACGGAGGTCGCCGCCATCAAGGACGTGGTCAGCGCGCTCGCTCTGCTGCATCCCCACGTCCGGTTTCACCTCACGGTGGAGGGTCGCGTGGCGGTGAGCAGCCCCGGCGACGGCGACCGGCGGCGGGCGATCGCCGCGGTCTACGGGGCCCCGGCGGCGGCCGAGATGCTCGAGATGGTGGGCATGCCGCTGGTCACCGGCATGGTCAGCCAGCCGCGGCTCAGCCGCGGCAGCCGCGACGGGATGGTGCTGGCGGTGAACGGCCGGCCGATCAGCTCCCGGGCCCTCGTGTACGCGCTCGAAGAGTGCTACCAGGGCCGTCTCGAGCGCGGCCGGCATCCGCTCGCCGTCATCGACATCGGCATCGACCACGAGCTGGTGGACGTCAACGTCCATCCGGCCAAGAGAGAAGTCCGCTTTCGCGAAGAGGGCGCGGTGTTCTCAGCGCTCCAGCGAGCGGTCCGGGCCGCGCTCGACGGCAGCGAACCCTATCGCTACCGCCCGGCGGAGGCGGCGCCGGCCGCCGCCATCGGCGCACCGTTTCCCCAGCTCACGCTGCACGAAGCGGTCACCGCCCTGGCCGCTGCCGCACCCATCGACCGCGCCGTCCAGGGTGGCGTTCTGCGCCCGATCGGCCAGGTCGGCCCCGGCTACCTCGTGGCGGAGGGGCCGCACGGGCTCGTGCTCGTCGATCAGCATGCCGCCCACGAGCGAGTCCTCTACAACCGGCTCCGCGAACGCCTTCGGGCGGGACGCGGCCCAAGCCAGGCGCTGCTGATCCCGCAGGCGGTTGATGTCGATCCCGCCCTGCTTGCGGCGGCGGTCGACCATCGAGCCGACCTGGCGAGCCTCGGGCTGGAGTACGAGGAGTTCGGTCCGCGAAGCCTGCGCATCACCGCGGTGCCCGTGGAGATGCCGGCGGGACGGGCGACCGCCGCGGTTCAGGAAACGCTTGCCGCGCTCGCCGAAAACCGCGGCGACGGGGCGCTCGAAAACGCGGCGGCGGCGCTGGCCTGCCATTCAGCCGTGCGGTTCGGAGACGTGCTGGACACGGCCGAGCAGCGCAGGCTGCTGGCCGACCTGGAGACGGCCGAGGATTCGGTCACGTGCCCACACGGGCGGCCGACACGGCTGCTGGTCGAATGGCAAGAGCTGACGCGGCACTTCCGGCGGAATTACTGAAGGCCAGGATCCCCAGCCAGGCGACGTCCCAGACCAGCTGCGGCACCACCGCTCCCGTGGTCAGCAGCTGCAGGGTCAGCACCCCGGCCAGCAGGAAGAGGCGATGCCACAGGGGCGGCGAGGTGCGCAGCACGAGCCACCCGGCCACGGCCAGGCTCGCGTAATCCGGCTGGTGCAGATGAAAACCGGTGACGAGCGATCCCAACAGGCCGACCGCAAAGACCACATCGAGCTCCGCGCGGCGCACCCGGGCAACCACCATCGCGGCGAGCCCCTGCAGCAGCAGGAGCGCGTAGGTCAACGGACTCATGCCAAACAGGAAGGCGAGAGTGAAATAGGCGTGCCCGGTGTCGGCCTGCACGTATTTCAAGGCATGCCAGTAGCTGGCGAGTCCGGACGGCCCGAGGTTGATGGCGCTGGCCGCCGCCAGCAGCGTGCAGCCGGCCGCCCAGCCGAAGAAGATCCGGTATCGCCCCGCGGCGAGAAGGGCAAGCGGCACCATGATCACCGCCTGCGGCTTGAGTGCGGTCGCGAGCGCCAGGGCGGCGGCCGCCGCCGGCGCCTTGTCGCGAGCGGCGAACCACCAGGCGGCAACCACCAGCGCGAGCAGCGGGATCGTCGGCTGACCCCAGTAGAAACACTCCATCACCGGCCACAACGCCAGGGCGAGCAGCAGGAGTGAGAACCTCGCGATGCCCTGGTACGGAGCGCACATGTACCAGGCCCAGACGAGCGCGCCCAGGCACAGCACGCTCCACACGAGGTAAGCGGTCTGCTCCGGCAGCGCGGTCAGCGGGACGAAGAGCCAGGCCAGTAGGGGTGGATGGATATAGGTCGCGCCGGAGTCGATCTTGGTCTCAGGCGGAGGAAACGACGCCGAGAGGGCGCGCAGCGTGGGGACGTCGTAGATCGTCGACCAGCCGTACCGAAGGCCGGCCTCCGCCGCGACATAGAAGATCCGAACGTCCTCGTGGATCGGAAAGATGACGTAGAGATAGACCAATCGCGCGATGTCGTACAGAGCGCCCCATGCGGCGGCGACGGCCAGGGAGGCAAGCCACAGAGGCGGCCGCGTAGACGGCGATGTTGGATGATTCACGCGACGTGGCTATTCTCGAACATGATGCCGGCGAGGAAGCTCGGCCATAGTCCGGGTTCCCGTCCTCGTCGGCCCGACCGGCATCGGCAAGTCCCAGCTGGCCTATCGGCTCGCGCTCGAGATCGGTGGCGAGATCGTGGTCGCCGACTCGCGTCAGGTCTACGAGCGCTTGGACATCGCGACCAACAAGCCGCCGCCGGAGTACCGGCGCCAGGTCCGCTACCACATGATCGACTTCGTCGACCCGGCGACGACCTTCAATGCGGCGGAGTACGTCAACGGAGCGCGGGCCGCCATCGCCGGCATCGCGGCCCGCGGCAGGGTTCCGATCGTCGAGGGCGGAACGATGCTCTACGTCGATGCCCTGTGTGACGGGTTCAGCCTCACGGGAGTGCCTCCCAACCCCGGACTGAGAGCTGAGCTCCAGCTTCTTGATGCCGCCGCCCTGCGCGAGCGGGTGCTGGCTCTAGACCCCGATCCCGGCGTCGACCTGCAAAACCCGGTCCGCATGATCCGGGCGATCGAAGTCCTGCGGGCCGCGGGCGCCCCGCTGCGGCGGCTGCGCCAGCGAACACCGCCCGCCTGGGATGCGCTGCGCATCGGGCTGTCCGCCGATCTGTCCGTCATCGATCGCCGGCTCGACGAGCGGAGCCGGCAGCAGGTGGAGCGTGGGCTGATCAGCGAGACCAGGGCGGCCCTCGAATCCGGCGTGCCCGAAAGCGCGGCCGTGCTCACGGGGATCGGTTACGCCGAGGCCGTGGCGCACATCCGAGGCGAGCTGACGCTCGCCGAGCTGCCCGCCGCGATGGCGCGCTCCAACCGGCGCTATGCCCGACGGCAGCTGCGCTGGTGGCGCCGTGATCCCCGGGTCGCCTGGTCGGCAATCGAGCCGGACCCGCTCCCCGCTATCCTCAACCGTGTGAGAAATTCGATTGGCTAAGACGATGTCGCCGGGGGCAAAGCGGTTGGGCCTGATACCGCCTTATCTCTTCGCCGAGATCGACCGCAAGGTGCAGGAGAAGAAGCGATCAGGCGTCGATGTCATCTCGCTGGGCGTCGGCGACCCGGACCTGCCGACGCCGCGGCGGATCGTCAGCGTCCTGCAGGAGGCCGCGGCCGATCCCGCCAACCATCGGTACCCGTCGTACTTCGGCCTGGCCGAGCTGCGCGAGGCGATTGCCGGTTGGTACCGAGAGCGATCCGGCGTGGGACTGGATCCGACCACGGAAATCCTGCCCACGCTCGGCTCCAAGGATGGGATCAGCCACGTGCCCCTGGCGCTGGTCGACCCGGGTGACGTCGTCCTCGCGCCGGATCCCGGCTACACCGTTTATGTGACGGGCGCGCTGATGGCGGGCGCAGAGCCATACGTGATGCCGCTGCGGGCGGAGAACGAATGGCTGCCCGACCTGGAGGCGATTCCACACGACGTCGCGCGGCGCGCCCGGCTCATGTGGCTGAACTATCCCAACAATCCGACCGCGGCCGTGGCGGGCCGCGAGTTCCTCGAGCGCGCCGTCGCGTTCTGTCGAGAACACGGCATCGTGCTGTGTCACGACGCTCCGTATTCGGAGATCGCCTTCGACGGCTACCGACCGCTCAGCCTGTTCGAGATCCCAGGCGCGAAGGAAGTCGGGCTCGAGTTCCACTCCCTGTCGAAGACGTACAACATGACCGGCTGGCGCATCGGCTGGGTGTGCGGCCGCGCCGACCTGGTCGGCCTCATCGGCCAGCTGAAGACCAACATCGACTCCGGGATCTTCCAGGCGGTGCAGTGGGCCGCGATCGAAGCGCTGAAGGGTGGGGAGGAGGACACGCATGCGGCGTGCGAGATCTACGCGCGTCGCCACCGGCTCGTGGCGGACACGCTCAACGACCTCGGTTGGACCATCCGGCCACCGCGCGCAACCTTTTACGTGTGGGCGCCGATCCCGAAGGGATACGACTCGATCGGCTTCGCCGGCCACGTGCTGGACGAGGTGGGCGTGAACATCACGCCCGGTGTCGGCTTTGGGGCTCACGGCGAAGGCTACTTCCGGCTTTCCGTGACGGCGCCCGACCCCCGTCTCGAAGAGGCCATGGCGCGTTTGAGGAAGCTCACCCTCTGATCACGACCAGCAGTCCGCGAGAGCGGGCGTATCTGGTCGGGGTGCTGCTCCCCGGCACGGCTTCGGACCTGGTCCGAGAGCAGATGGCAGAGCTCGCGGACCTGGCACGCACGGCGGGCGCCGAGGTCGTGGGCTCGGAGGTGCAGCGCCGCAGCGAGGTCGACCCGGCGCACTTCATCGGCATGGGCAAGGTCGATGCCCTGCGCGAGATGAGGCTGGAGGGCGGATTCGACCTCGTCATCTGCAACGAGGACCTGAGCCCGAGGCAGCAGCGCAACCTCGAAAAGGCGCTCAAGACGCGGGTGCTCGACCGTACCGAGGTG
Organism: bacterium; assembly: GCA_004299235.1. Lineage (NCBI taxonomy): Bacteria > bacterium. The sequence goes on along the minus strand of SCQL01000009.1, from coordinate 77,324 downwards.
ATCCTGGAGATCTTCGCCCAGCATGCGCGCACGCACGAGGGCCGCCTGCAGGTCGAAGCGGCGAGGCTGCATCACCTCCTGCCACGCCTGATCGGGGCTTACGCGTACGACCGCCAGGTTGGCGGCCGGCGTGGCGGGGTGGGGGCACGGGGCGGTTTTGGTGAGCAGCAGATCGAGGTCGAGAAGCGGCGGATTCGCAAGCGCATGCGCGACCTCGAGCGCGAGATCGAGCAGGTGCGCTCGCAGCGACACCAGCAGCGAACCGGGCGGAGGCGCGCGGAGCTCGAGACGGCGGCGATCGTCGGCTACACGAACGCCGGCAAGTCGACCCTGCTCAACGCGCTGACCGGCGCCGACGTTCGGGCCGAGCAGCGCGTGTTCGCGACCCTCGACCCGACGACGCGACGGTTCGAGCTGTCGAGCGGGCGCGAGATGCTGGTCACGGACACGGTGGGCTTCATCCAGAAGCTGCCGACCGACCTGGTCGCCGCCTTCCGCGCGACGCTCGAGGAGGTGACCGAGGCGGACCTGATCCTTCAGGTGCTGGACATCAGCTCGCCCGCCGTCGAAGAGCAGGCGGCGACCGTGGATCAGGTGCTCGCCGATCTGGGAGCGGCCGGCAAGCCTCGCGTCGTCGCCCTCAACAAGGTGGATCTCCTTGGGCCGGCGGCGCGGCGGCGGGCGGTCGGCCTGCTTTCAGCGCGCTATCCCGGCGCGGTGGCCATCTCGGCCACCACCCGCACCGGACTGCTCGACCTGCTCGCCGCCGTGGACGGATCGAGTCGTGGCGACACGGTGAGCTTGGAGATCCTCGTCCCGTACGGCAGCGAGGGCGTGCTCGCCGCCCTGCGCAAGGTCGGCGGTGTCGAGCGCACGGAGTACGTCGAAGGCGGCACCAGGGCCTGGGGCTGGGTGCCGCGTCACGCCGCCAGGCGCTTCCAGGCCTTCAGCTCCGCTAGCGGAAGAGCCTGATCACCCCGCGGACGACGCCGACCAGGTTCACGTTGGTGGTCACGATCGGCTCGTAGGCCGGATTCTCCGCCACCAGGCGAACGTTGCCGTTGCCGCGCTCAAACCTCTTCACGGTCGCGTCGCCGTCGACCAGAGCGACGACGATGGCGCCCTGAGGCGCCTCCTGCTGGGGCCGCACGAGGACCATGTCGCTGTCCAGGATGCCGGCGTTGATCATGCTGTCGCCCCGGACGCGAAGGAGGAAGAAGCCCTCCTGGGCCATCTCCGACGAGAGCAGCACGTGGTCTTCGATGTTCTGCTCGGCCAGGATCGGAGCTCCCGCGGCGACGTTGCCGACGACCGGCACGGAGACGGCGTTGCGCCTCTGCTTGTCGACCTCGGCGTCCTGGACGAGCTGGACCGTGCGCGACTTGCTGGGATCGCGGCGGATGAGGCCGCGCCGCTCGAGCTGGTTGAGGTGGTTGTGGACGGTCGAGCTCGAGCTGAGACCGACCGCCTCGCCGATCTCGCGCACGCTCGGGGGATAGCTGCGCACCCGGGTCACGTAGCGGATGTAGTCGAGGATCTTGGTCTGCCGTTCGGTGAGCTGTTCGTTCACTTCGTGTCTTCTCCAGCGCGTGGTGGGGACGTTGCCGCCCATGCTAGCACCATTACGGCTGATGAGCAAACCTTTGTTCGGGCCGCTTGACAACCAAACGCGCGTTCGTTACAGTGCGCCGAACAGATGTACGCCACCGCCTACGGAATCCGCCCCCTCCGATCCACCCGTCACGCCGGCCTGCGCCATTTCCGCCGGCTGGCGGCGGTGATCGGCCTGTCCCTGGCGGTGAGCGTCAGCCTGGCGGTGGTGGCGCACGGCGGCACAGCGCCCACCGAAGCCAGGGTCGTGGTCCAGCCCGGCGACACGATCTGGTCGATCGCCGCCGAACGCTATCCGAGCGACGACGTGCGCGCCCGGGTGGAGGACATCGAGCGCCTCAATCGTCTGAGCAGCCCGCTGATCACCGCCGGGGAGACGCTCCGCGTGCCGGCCTAGGGATTCGATGTAGCCTCGACGCATGGCCCTGGTGCTCGTCTCCCGGCAAGGCTGTCACCTTTGCGAGCAGGCGCTGAGCCTCCTGCGCGAGCTCGGCCTGGAGGTCGCGCTGGCCGACGTCGACGCCGACGTCGAGCTGTTCGCCCAGTACGACTGGCGCGTCCCGGTCGTGCTCCTCGACGGCCGGGTCATCGCCGAAGGCCGAATCCTGCCCGATCAGCTCCGGCGGGCCCTCGGTAGCTAGGCGAGGGAGGCCCAACCAGGCCCCGGAGCGGCCCCAGGGTCCGGCTGGTTGGTGCTGATAATGACGCTTATCGCTACCATACGAGATCGAGGTGCAATTCGGGCTTTCGCTCACGCTCCTTGGCCGCGGCCGGGTGCAAACCTTCAGGCGGAGCGCTGCAGCGCCGGCTCGGCGTCCAGGCCGCGCATGAAGATCTCGAGCGGCAGCGCGGCGACTTCAAAATCGCGCCGCAGCAGCTCGAGGTCGGCGCCTTTTTGCTCGAGCCCGGCGATCGCCAGCTGGAGTGTGCGCAGGGCGTCCCTGACGTAGCGGTCCAGCGGGTCCGCCAGGCGGCCGGCCAGCCGGTCCCGGCGCCAGGCCTCACGAACCTCGGTGGTCAGCCCCTGGAGCCGGGCGGCGACCAAAGCGACCAGCTCGCGCTCCGAAGGCTCGGAGGCGAGGCGCTCCGACGCCTCGGCGTGGGCGCGGATCAGCCGGCGCAGCCTCACCCGGGTGCTCAAGGTACGCATGTTCGAGGGTTACATGGTAGCGAACAGGCGTTCGGAAGGCAAGAGGGTTTACCGGGGCCCGCCGGGTACCGGGCGCCTACGGGGCGAAGATGCGGCACAGGCCCGCCGCCAGCGACTCCGCCTCGACGCCGGGGTGGGTCAGGAAGTGGCCGACGGCATCGCTGACCGCCCCCACCACCGCCCGCCCGAACACCTGCGGGTCCTTGTCCGCATAAAAAGGATCGTGGAGCATGGCGTGCCGGACCTCCTCCGCCACGGCGCCGGCGAACCGGCCCTGCAGCTCGTGCCGCACCGCATCGACGCCGGTGCTCAGCCCGACCGACTCGACGATCAACAGCCGCGCCACCGCCGAGCGCTCGAAGCACGAGTGGACGAACGTGGTGATACCCAAGCGCAGCCGCTCGCGGTGGTTGTGGCCCCTGGCGGCCTGGGTCAGCACCTCATGGATCAGCGACCCGCCCTCTTCGGCCAGCAGCTCCCGGAAGCAGTGCTCCTTCGAGGTGAAGCACTCGTAGAACGCCGATTTCGACGCCCTGGCCTGGGCCACGATCTCTTCGACCGAGGTCAGGTTGTAGCCGCGGGTCGCAAAAAGCGTCAGGGCGGCTTCGGCGATCCGCCGGCGGCGCCGCTCGAGCCTCGCATCGCGACGCTGCTGGGCTGGCGAGCTCGCCGCGACCGCCAAGCTAGTCGCGCGCCAGGGCGCGGGATATGACCAGCCGCTGGATTTCGCTCGTGCCTTCGAACAGGGTGTAGATTTTGGCATCGCGGTGCCACTTCTCGACGGGGAAGTCGCGGATGTAGCCGTAGCCGCCGCAGATCTGGATCGCCTGCTCGGTGACCTTCACCGCCACCTCGCCGGCCTTCAGCTTGGCCATCGAGCCCTCGGCCTTCTTGAACTCTCCCCCGTTGCGGCCCTCCCACAGCGCGCGCCAGATCAGAGCCCGCGTCGCCTCGATCTCGGTCGCCATGTCGGCGAGCATGAAGGCGATCGCTTCGTTCTCGATCAGAGGCTTGCCGAACTGCCTGCGCTCCTTCGCGTACCGCAGCGCGAACTCGAACGCCGCCCGCGCGATGCCCAGCGCCTGGGCGCCGACGATGGGGCGTGACAGCTCGAAGGTCTTGAGGGCCACCGACGAGCGCTGATGTGTGCCCGCGTGGGCGCGGGCGAGCCTGGCCTCGAGCTTGTCCATGCCGCCGAGCACGTTCTCCAGCGGGATCGTGCAGTCCTCGAGCAGCACCTCGGCGGTGTGCGAGGCTCGGATGCCCATCTTCTTTTCCTTCTTGCCCATGCGCAGGCCCTTGGTCCCGGGCGGGACGACAAAGCTCGCCTGCCCACGCGTGCCGAGCTCCGGCTCGACCGCCGCCACGACGACGTGGACGTCCGCGATCCCGCCGTTGGTGATGAAGATCTTCTGGCCGTTGATCACCCAATCGCCGTTCGAGCGCACGGCGCGGGTCTTCATCGACGACACGTCCGACCCGGCGTCGGGCTCGGTCACGGCGAACGCGCCCAGCGCGGGTTTCTCAACCGTGCCGAAGCAGGCCGGGATCCAGGTCGCGATCTGCTCCGGCGTGCCCTGCGAGAAGATGGCGGCGATCGGCAGGCCGGTGCCCTGGATGGCCAGAGCGATGCCGGCGCAGCCCCAGGTCAGCTCCTCGGCGACGAGCGCGGGCATGATCCCGGTCGAGTCGGCGTACGTCTGCTGCAGGAAGTCGACGCCGTAGAGGCCCACCTCGGCCGCCTTCTTGAGGATCGGCCAGGGGAACTCCTCCGCCTCGTCGTATTGGGCCGCGACCGGGCGGATCTCCTTCTCGGCGAAGTCGTGGACCCAGTCACGAATCTCACGCTGCTCGTCGGTCAGCTCGAAAGAAACCATCTCGACTCCTGCATGGAACCGCTTTGGTACTGGTACGTACCGTTCTGCCCACGCACAGTACGCCGCGGCGCGTCATCGTGTCAAGGCGCTAAAACCGACCACACGCGGCGCGGGTACAGCGGCCTGCCGCCGCCCGCTCCCCGCGGCGGCTACTCGGCGGCTTTCGGCGGCTCCGGCTGGCTGGTCACCACCGAGTGGTGGCGGAACTGGCCGTCGGCGGGCGGTCCACCCGGCTGCTTTGCCTTCTTTTTCTTCTTGGCCTCGCGGCCCTGTTTGTCGCGTCCTTTACCCATGGGCCCCAGTTTCCATGACTTGGGCCAGTTCGCGCAAGAAAGACTCGACATCGGTGACCAGGCCGATCGACTGCCAGCTCCCGCGGTCCGCCAGCTTGGTCACCACCGCCGGGTTGATGTCCACGCACACGGTTCGCACGCCCGCCGGGAGCATGTTCCCGGTGGCGATGGAGTGCAGCATGGTCGAGAGCATCAGCGCCATGCGCACGCCGGTGAGCGCCGCCCGCATGCGCTGCTGCGCTTCGATCATGTCGGTGATGACATCCGGCAACGGGCCGTCGTCGCGCACCGAACCGGCGAGGACGAACTCGATCCCGTGGTCGATGGCGGACTTCATGACCCCGGATTTCAGCTGCCCGCTCTTGACCATCTGCCGCAGCCCGCCGGCCGCCCGGACGCGGTTGACGGCTCGCATGTGGTGTTCGTGCCCGTGCTCGATCGCAAGCCCGCTCTCGATGTTCACCCCGAGCGCGGTGCCGAACAGCGCCGACTCGACGTCGTGGACGGCCAGCGCGTTGCCGGCGAACAGCACCTGGACGAAGCCGAGCTCGATCAGCCGGGACAGGTACCGTCCGGCGCCGGTGTGAACCACCGCGGGGCCGGCCACGACCGCGATGCGGCCGCCGGCCGCATGGATCTGCCGCATCTCCTCGGCGATGCCCGCGATGAGCACCTTCTTCGGCTTCTCGGCCGAGACCTCGCTGCCCATGAAGCTGAAGATCTCGGTCTGGCGCGAGCGCTCCAGGGGGGTGACGCGGACGCCCCGGTGCCCGATCACGATCTCCATCCCAGGCTTGGCGCCCTGGAACACGATGCACCTCGCGCGGCCGTTCCCGCGGTCGACGGCGATGGCGCAGTCCATCTCCATGTTCTCGACCGGCACCCATCGCTCCCCCAGTAGGACCTCGGTGGGCAGGTTGCTGGTCGAGTAAAAGCCTTCGGGGAAGACGCCCTCCTGCGTCACCCGCTCGAGGCGGACCGGCTGCTCGGATTCGGCGGTGGCGCCCAGGGCGCGGGCGCGGCGGACGATGCGGTCCAGCAGCGCCGCCGAACCGGCGACCACCTCCATCCGGCAGAGCGACGTGTCGGTTTTGTGCTGGCCGACCTTGAGCTCTTCGATGGTGAAGTTCCCACCCAGGTCCATGACCATGTCCATCACCTGCGGCAGGGTCATCGAGTCGATGATGTGACCGGTGAGCACCAGGCGTGCCGTGTGGCGTCGCTCGGTCACGCGAGCGCTCCGGCGACGGCGTTGATCTGCGCGCGCAGCGCCTTCGCCGCCTCGCCCGGGCTCTTCGCGTAGAGCACGCTGCGGCTGGCCGAGACCAGGCACGACGCGCGGTCGCCGTTCCATGCGCCCTTGACCGAGCCTTCGAGGTCGCCCCCCTGCGCACCGATGCCCGGGATGAGGAACGGCAGGGCCGTCGCCTGGCGCAGCTCGGTGATCTGGTCGGGCGCGGTGGCGCCGGCGACCAGGCCGACGTTGCCCTTGACGTTCAGCCGTTCGGCCATCGCGGCGACGTGGAGGTACACCGCCCTGCCTGCCGCCTGCAGGTGCTGCAGGTCGGCGGCCCCAGGGTTCGACGAGCGGCACACGACGTACACCCCCTTGTTCTCGTAGCGCGTGAACTCTTCGATCGAGTCGGCGCCCAGGTACGGGGTGACGGTCGCCGCATCCATCGCCAGCGTCTCGAAGGCCGTGCGCGCGTACGCCCGCATCGTGTTGCCCATGTCGCTTCGCTTGACGTCGAACAGGAACGGCGTCTCGGGCGCTTGGGCGCGCAGCTCCACGAGGGCCGCCCAGCCGTCCGGGCCGTACTGCTCCCAGAAGGCGCTGTTCGGCTTGAAGCAGCAGACGTGCTCTTCGGTCTGGCGCAACACCTCGCGGCAGTGGCGCAGCGCGCCGGCGGCACCGCCCTGGATCCGCTCCGGGTCCGGGTCCAGGCCGACGCACAGCAGGGTGTTGCGTGCCGCGGAGAGCGCGCGGAGGCGTTCGAAGTAAATCACGCACCGCAATCGTAACCAGGCTCAAAGCCCAGAATTGAGCCGTGAGGATCGCGCTCGCCCAGATCAACCCGACGGTGGGCGACCTCGGGGGCAATACGAGCCTGATCACCGAGTGGATCAGGCGCGCCCGCGAGGCGGGGGCGGACATCGTGTGCTTCCCGGAGCTGACGATCACCGGCTATCCCCCGGAGGACCTCGTCCTCAAGCCGGCCTTCGTCCGCGACAACCTCAAGCAGCTCGACGTCGTGGCCAGGGCGACGAAGGGGATCTCCGCCGTCGTCGGCTTCGTCGACGAGGACGGCGACATCTTCAACGCCGCGGCGTTCCTGCACGACGGCGAGCTCCAGGCCGTCTACCACAAGGTGTTCCTGCCCAACTACGGGGTCTTCGACGAGCAGCGGTACTTCGAGCCCGGCCACCGCTGCCCGATCGTCGAGCTCGACGGCGTGCGTGTCGGATTGTCCGTTTGCGAGGACTGCTGGTACCCCTCCGGACCGATGGCCTGGGAAGCGCACCACGGCGCGCAGCTGATGATCAACATCAACGGCTCGCCCTACCACGCGGGCAAGCGCGCCCCGCGCGAGGCCATGGTGGCCGGACGCGCGGCCGATTACGGCGCGTTCGTCGCCTGGGTCAACACTGCCGGCGGCCAGGACGAGCTGGTCTTCGACGGCAACAGCGTGGTCTTCGGTCCGCGCGGCCAGGTGCTCGGCCACGCGGCGTCGTTCGCCGAGGAGCTCCTGGTCTGCGACCTCGACATCGCCGCGGCCTCGGTCCACCGGCCGGTGGAGGAGATCCGGCGCGAGGCCGAGGGCGCGACCAGGCTGGAGCTCGCCGTCACCGAGGTGCGGGTTCGTGCCGGCGGCCCGACGGCGAAGCCCGCGATCACGACGCGGATGGCGGCGCCCCTGGAGGGCGCGGCCGAGATCTATGCCGCGGTCGTGCTCGGCACGCACGACTACGTGCGCAAGCAGGGGTTCGAGAAGGTCGTCATCGGGATGTCGGGCGGCGTCGACTCGGCCCTGACCGCCGCCATCGCCTGCGACGCCCTCGGCGCCCACAACGTCATCGGCGTGCGCATGCCCTCGCGCCACACCTCGACCGAGAGCCTCGAGGACGCGGGGCTCGTGGCCGAGGCGCTCGGCATGCAGCTGCTGGACTTCCCCATCGAACCCGCGCACCGGGCTTTCGAGGAGGTCCTCGCCGGCGCCTTCAGGGGCACCCAGCCCGGGGTCGCCGAGGAGAACCTCCAGCCGCGCATCCGGGCCACCATCTTGCACGGGCTGTCCAACAAGTTCGGCTACATCGTCCTCAGCACCGGCAACAAGTCGGAGCTGGCCACCGGCTACGGCACGCTGTACGGCGACATCGCCGGCGGCTTCGCGGTCCTCAAGGACATCACCAAGACGACGGTCTACGAGCTGTGCCGCTACCGCAACTCGCTCGGCTCGGCCGATCGCGCGCCGGGTGGCCTCCAGCCGATTCCCGAGCACGTGCTGGCCAAGCCGCCGTCGGCGGAGCTGAAGCCGGGCCAGAAGGACAGCGACAGCCTGCCGCCCTACGAGGAGCTCGATCCCATCCTTCGCGGCTACATCGAGGAGGACCTGAGCCCGGAGGAGCTGGTCGCGGCCGGCAACCGGCCCCAGACGGTGGCGCGCGTCATCCAGCTCGTCGACCGCAGCGAGTACAAGCGCCGCCAGGCACCCCCCGGGGTCAAGATCACGCCTCGGGCTTTCGGCCGTGACCGGCGCATGCCGATCACCAACCGCTACCGCCCCAACGGGGCTCGGCCTGCAGCCGAAGGCGAGCCCCCGGCATAATCAAGGTCGATACCTCGTATAGATAGCATTTATAGGAGCTGAGTTGGCTGCTGCAGGTAATCCGTTTGACGTCGTCGTGATCGGTGGCGGGCCGGGCGGTTACGTCGCCGCCCTGCGCGCCGCGCAGCTTGGCGCCAGGACGGCGGTCGTCGAGCAGGACCGCCTCGGCGGCACGTGCCTGGTGCGCGGCTGCATCCCCACCAAGGCGCTGCTCCAGTCGTCCGAGCTGTACAGCCTCGCCAAGTCCGGCGCCGAGTTCGGCCTGGTCGCCGGCCAGCTCGGCTTCGACTGGCCCGCCGCCCAGAAGCGCAAGGCCGCGGTCGTGGACCAGCTCGTCAAAGGCGTGGAGGGCCTGCTCAAGGCCGGCGGCGTGACGGTCATGAACGGCACCGCACGCCTGGCGGGCAACGGCGCGGTCGACGTTTCGGGCGAGCGCATCCAGGCCAAGGACATCATCATCGCCACCGGCTCGGCGGTGGCCCGGATTCCCCTGAAGGGCGCCGAGCTCACCATCGATTCGGACCAGATCCTGGAGCTGAAGGAGGCTCCCGGGCAGCTGGCCGTGATCGGCGGCGGCGTGGTCGGCATGGAGTTCGCGGCGATGTTCGCCGCCCTGGGCAGCAGGGTGACGGTCCTCGAGATGCTGCCGCAGGTGCTGCCGATGGTCGACGCGGACCTGGTGTCCGTTTACACCAAGCACCTCGGCCGCCTCGGCGGCGAGGTCCACACCAACAGCAAGGTCGCCGAGGTGGTCAAGGTCAAGGGCGGCCTGCAGGTGCGCTTCTCCACGGGCGGCGAGGGGGGCGCGGTCGACGCCGATCAGGTGCTGCTGGCGGTCGGGCGCGTGCCTTACACGCAGGGCCTAGAGGCGGAGAAGGCGGGCGTCGAGCTCGAGCGCGGGCGCGTCGTCGTCGACGCGCAGCTGCGCACCACCGCGCCCGGCGTCTGGGCGATCGGCGACGTCATCGGCGGCATCATGCTCGCCCACGTCGCGTCCTACGAAGGCATCTGCGCGGTCGAGAACATCGCCGGACACGGCAACCGGACGCCCGACTACCACGCCGCGCCGAACTGCATCTACACCGACCCCGAGATCGCCCACGTCGGCCTGGGAGAGAAGGAGGCCAAGGACAGGGGCCTGGAGGTCAAGGTGGGTCGCTTCCCGTTCGCGGCCTCAGGCCGGGCGCTCACGCTCGGCCAGTCGGAGGGCTTCGTCAAGGTGGTGTCGGATGCGCAGTCGGGCCGGCTGCTCGGAGCCCACATCATCGGGCCCCGCGCCACCGACCTGATCGCCGAAGCGACCCTGGCGGTGCAGAACGGGCTCACGCTGGAGCAGATCGACCTCACGATCCACGCGCACCCGACGCTGCCGGAATCGCTGCTGGAGTCCGCGCTGGCGGCGCAGGGCCGGGCGATTCACATTCCCAACCGGCGCTCAAGTCTTGCCGCCGCGGCCGGGGGCGGCCGGGCCGCCGCGGCCGGCGCCCAGGTGGCGCAGGCGCAAAATCACGAGCAGCGGATGGTCGCGTCCGTCAAGCCGAGCTCGAGTCCCCCGCCCCCCACCGCGATCACACCCCGCTCACTCGAGCTCACCAAGAGCAATCGCGACTTCCTGCTCGGCCTCCACCGCCGGATGCAGCTCATCCGGCGCTTCGAGGAGCGCGCGCAGGAGCAGTACACGAAGGCCAAGATCGGCGGCTACTGCCACCTGAACATCGGCGAGGAGGCGACCGTCGTCGGCGGCATCGTCGCGCTCAAGCCGAACGACTACATCTTCACCAGCTATCGCGAGCACGGACACGCGATCACCCGCGGCATCGACCCCAAGGCCGTGATGGCCGAGCTGTTCGGCAAGGAGACGGGCACGTCGCGGGGTCGCGGCGGCTCCATGCACATGTTCGACTCGGACCTCCGCTTCATGGGCGGCTACGGGATCGTCGGCGGCCACCTGCCGCTCGCCGTCGGCGGCGGATGGGCGGTCAAGTACCACAAGGAGAAGGACGTCGTGTTCTGCATGTTCGGCGACGGCGCCACCAACATCGGCGCCTTCCACGAGTCGCTGAACTTCTCGAAGGTGTTCAAGCTCCCCGTCGTCTGGTTCTGCGTCAACAACCGCTACGGCATGGGCACGCCGGTCGAGGCCGCCTCGGCCGTGAAGGACATCTACCAGAAGGCCTGCGCCTACGACATGGAGGCGATCCAGGTCGACGGCATGAACCTGCGCGAGGTGATGCTGCGCACGAGCGAGATCGTCGAGAAGACCAGAGCCGACTCGGAGCCGCGATTGATCGAGGCCATGTGCTACCGGTTCAAGGGGCATTCGGTCGTCGACCCGGACAAGTACCGCTCGGCCGAGGACAAGGAGAAGTGGCGCAAGGCGGACCCGATCGTCGCCTTCGAGAGCGAGCTGGAGAAGAGCGGGCTGGCGGACGAGGAGTACTTCAAGACCGTGCGCCAGGAGATCGACGCCGAGGTCCAGGAGACCATCAGGTTCGCGGACGAGAGCCCGGAGCCGCAGACCGACGAGCTGTACCGATACACGTACGCGAACGAGTGGGAAGATCGGCCCGAGCTTCGCGGAGGCTCGCTCTGATGGCGGCCCAGGCTCGCGCGCGGGGACCGGAAGAGAAGCTCTACCGCGTGGCGCTGCGTGAGGCGCTGGCGGAGGAGATGGAGCGGGACGATTCGGTGTTCCTCATCGGCGAGGACATCGGCAAGTTCGGCGGGGCCTACCGCGTCACCGATGGGCTGCTCGACCGCTTCGGAGCGCAGCGCGTCGTCGACGCCCCCATCGCCGAGGAAGTGATCGTCGGCACCGCGATCGGCGCGGCCATGCTCGGGCTGCGGCCCGTGGTGGAGATGATGACCATCAACTTCTCGCTGGTCGCCTACGACCAGATCGTCAACAACGCCGCCAAGATCCACTACATGTTCGGGGGCCGCTCCAAGGTCCCGATGGTGATCCGCATGCCGGGCGGCGCCGGCCACCAGCTGTCGGCGCAGCACTCGCACAGCCTCGAGGTCCTGTACGGACTCATCCCCGGCCTTCTGGTCGTGGCGCCGACCACGCCCGAGGACGCCAAGGGCATGCTCAAGTCCGCGATCCGGACCGACAACCCCGTAATGTTCCTCGAGTCGATGAGCCTCTACAACGTCAAGGGCATCGTCCCCGACGGCGACTACACGATCCCGATCGGCAAGGCCGCCGTGCGCCGCCAGGGCGGCGACGTGACCGTCGTCGGCGTGTCGCGGATGGCCGTCCTCGCCAACGAGGCCGCCAAGCAGCTCGAGGAGGAGGACGTCGACGTCGAGGTCATCGACCTGCGTTCGATCCGCCCCATCGACTGGCCGCCGATCGTGGAATCGGTGCGCAAGACCGGACGCTGCGTCGTGGTCGAAGAGGGTTGGGCGACATACGGCATCACCGCCGAGATCGCCGCGGGCGTGCAGGAGCGCTGCTTCGACTACCTCGACGCGCCGGTGCGCCGCATGGGCGGCGCGCAGGTGCCGATGCCGTACAGCCTCCCGCTGGAGAAGGCGTCCATCCCGACGAGCGAGAGCATCAAATCGCTCGTGCGTGAGGTCGTGGGCAGGAGGGCCGATGCCTGACGTCAACATGCCGAAGCTCTCCGACACGATGGAGGAGGGCACTGTCGTCGAGTGGAAGAAGAAGACGGGCGATGCGGTGAAGGCTGGCGACGTGCTGGCGGAGGTCGAGTCGGACAAGGCGACGTTCGACCTCGAGGCCGAGTCGGACGGCGTGCTTTCGATCCTGGTCGAGCAGGGCGTGCCGGCCAAGATCGGGGCGCCGATCGCGCGCATCGGCGCGGCCGCCGGCGCGGCTCCCGCCAGACCCGCCGCCGCGCCGAAACCAGCCGCGGAGAAGAAGCCCGAGGCGGCGGCCCCGCCGCAGGCTGAGGCACCGCCACCGGCTCCCGCAGCCGAGAAGGCGGCCGGCCGGAACGGCGGCCCCAACCGCCCGGACGTCAAAGCTTCCCCCCTGGCCAAGCGCCTTGCCGCCGAGATGGGCGTCGACATCGCCTCGCTCGAGGGCAGCGGCCCCGAGGGCCGCATCGTCAAGGAGGACGTGCTGGCCGCCGGCGGCAGCACCCGGGCCGAGCGCGGGCGACCCGCCCCGGTGGCGCAACCCGTGGGCCCTGACGTCGAGATCGTCGAACCCTCGCGCATGCAGGCGACGATCGCGCGCCGCATGGTCGAGGCCAAAACCGCCGTCCCCGAGTTCCAGGTCACCGTCGAGGCTCGGGTCGACGAGGCCGTGAGCATGCGCCGGCAGCTGAAGGACTCGGTGGTGGGCGCCGACCGGGTGACGATGACGGACATGCTCGTGCGGGCGTGCGCGCTCGCCCTGCGCAAGTTCCCCGAGGTCAACGCCTCCTGGGCCGAGGGGCGTTTCCAGCGCAAGCGCGCCATCAACATCGGCCTGGCCGTGGCGCCGAGCCAGGGCATGGGCCTGCTCGTGCCGGTGGTCCACGACGCGGACTCGAAGGACCTGATCCAGATCTCCATCGAGTCGCGCCAGGTGATCGAGCGCGCGCGCTCCGGGCGGCCGGGCGAGGGCGACCTGAGCGGCGCGACCTTCTCGATCTCGAACCTCGGCATGTTCGGCGTCGACGAGTTCGTCGCCATCATCAACCCGCCCGAGGCGGCGATCCTCGCGGTCGGCGCGATCAAGGACGTGCCGGTCGTGGAGGACGGCCGGATCGTGCCCGGCAAGGTGATGCGCATGACGCTGTCGGTGGACCACCGCGTCTTCTACGGCGCGACCGCGGCTCAGTTCATGGCCGAGGTCAGGCGCCTGATCGAAAACCCGGTCACGCTGGTCGTCTAGCTCCGCCCGCAAGGGGCAGCTCGAGGTGGAGCTGCAGGTTGTCCTCGGCGTCGAGGTCGGCCCACAGCCGCCCCTTCATCGCCGCCGCCAGCTCGCGTGAGATGGCGAGCCCGAGACCCACGCCTCCCGCCGCCGCGGACCGCGACGGATCCGCGCGGTAGAAGCGCTCGAACAGCCGGTCCGGGTCGGGCCGGTGGGTGTTGGCGGGGTTGGAGACCACGGTCTCGACCCAGCCGCCGCTGCACTGCGCCACCGCGCTGACCGTCGACCCCTCGGGCGCGTACTTGACGGCGTTGTCCAGCAGGTTGTCGAGGATCTGGTGGAGGCGCTCCGGGTCCGCCGCCACGGGCGGCATGTCCGTGGGCACGCTCAGGCTGAGCGCCAGCCGGCGGGCGTCGGCGCGGGGCCGGACGATCTCGAGCTCCTGCCGGAGCTGCACGCCCAGGTCGACCGCCGTGATGTGCATGGAGATGGAGCCCGCCTCCACGCGCGCCAGGTCGAGTAGCTCCTGCGCCATGCGCAGGACGCGCTCCGACTCCTCGTGAACGATGGTCGCGGCGCGCGCCCGCTCGGCCTCGCTCCTCAGGCTGCCGTCGACCAGGGCCTGGCTGAACCCGATCAAGCTCGTGAGCGGAGTCTTCAGCTCGTGCGACACGTTGGCCAGGAAGTCGCGCTGGATTTTGCGGGCGCGCTCAACCGCTTCGGCCATGCGGTCGAAGGCTGAGCCCAGCATCCCGATCTCGTCCCCGCCTCGAATGCCGACGCGCCGCGAGTAGTTGCCGGCGGCGACGTCCTCGGCGGCGCCGGCGAGCTGCGTGAGCGGGCGGGTCAGTGACCGGCTCACGAGCAGGATCAGCAGCATGGCGACCACGAGAGCCGCGCCGCCCGCTTCGAGCAGGCGCGCCGCCAGCTCTCCCGCCGCCGCTGTCGCGATCGACGCCTGCGGCTGAGCCAGCACCACATAGGCCGCTCCCAGCGGGTCACGAGCGGGCGCCAGCGGGGCGGCGGCCAAAAGATAGGCCTGGTCGCCCAGGGGCGTGCGGGCCTCGGCCACGCCGGCGATCCGCCTCGACGTCTCGATCGAGATGAGCTGGCCGTCGGTCGCCGGGCCGGCGCTGTCGAAGACCACCCGGCGCTGCCGGTTCAAAAGGATCAGCCGGTTCCCGTTGAGGGCCTGGGCGAGGCTGGCGAGGCGAGCCTGGAAGTCGACGGCGGTGTCGAGCCGGCACCCGGCGCCGCCCGGGTTGGTGGGCAGCAGCGGCCGGAAGAGGCACTCCTGATGGCGCACCAGTACGACGGCGGTCTGGGCGGTCCGGTCGAGCTGGTCCTGCGCGCCCTGGAACTCGAGGTCGCGGACCAGCACCCAGGTCAGGGCGCCTGCCAGCAGCAGGCTCACGGCGACGATGCCGGCGGCGGCGGCGAGAAGACGAAGTCGGAGAGTCAGCTCCCCGCCAGCTCCAGGCGGTAGCCGACACCCCAGACGGTCTGGATGCTCGGGTCGGTGATGGTCGCCGCGGCGAGCTTCTCGCGCAGCTGCTGGACGTGGACGTCGACCGTTCGCGTGTAGCCGGGGAAGTCGTAGCCCCACACCAGGTCGAGCAGCTCGCTGCGCTGGAAGACGCGTCCGGGATGGCGTGCCAGCAGGGCGAGCAGGTCAAACTCCTTGGGCCGCAGCTGGACCTTCGCCTTGCCGTGGCGCACCTCGTGGCGCTCGAGGTCCACCTCGAGGTTGCCGGCCCGGATCAGCCTGGGCTGGTCGGGCTCGAGCCGCGCCCGGCGCAGCAGCGCCTTGGCACGCGCGACGAGCTCCTGCGGATGAAAGGGCTTGGTCAGGTAGTCGTCGGCCCCCACCTCGAGGCCGACCACCTTGTCCGTGACCTCGTCGCGCGCGGTCAGCATGATGATCGGCACCTGGCTCTGCTTGCGGATCTCCTTGCAGATGGTCAGTCCGTCGGTGCCGGGAAGCATGATGTCGAGGATCACCAGGTCGGGCCTGACCTGGCCGAACCTGGCGACCGCCTGCGCCCCGTCCCCCAATCCCTCCACCTCGTAGCCCTCGCGCATCAGGTAGAGGCGCGCCAGCTCCACGATGTGGTCCTCATCGTCGACCACCAGGATCTTGGAGCTCAAGGCCGCCGCCATAGCGTCAATACATCACCATCGCATCAGACCGGTGTCGGCTGGGCATGAGGGAAATGTAAACGCGCCGCCGGCCGATACGTCTGCGCGCCTTACCTGCCCGTCTTGTGGGCGGGGCGGGCCGAAGGGCGGGCGGTGGCGGCGGAGCGCCCCGTACCCGCCCGCAGCACCAGCTTCAGCGGGTTGCCGGTCAGCCCGAAACGGTCCCGGATCTTCTTTTCCAGGTAGCGGCGGTAAGAGAAGTGCAGCAGCCCCGTGTCGTTGACGAACATCACGACGGTGGGACTCTCCGAGCCGGCCTGCGTCGCGAAGTCGAGCTTGAGGCGGCGGCCCTTGAAGCTCGGCGGCGGATGCTCCAGGAAGGCCTCGCGAAGCAGGCGGTTCAGCTCGTTCGGCGGCATCTTGATGCGGCGCTGGCCGACCACCTCGAGCGCGGCGGGGACGATCGAGCCGATGCCCTCCTTGGTGCGCGCGGAGACCGCCATCACCGGCGCGAACGTGGCGAACTTGAAGTCCTTGCCCAGCGTCTCGCGCCAGTAGGGTGCGCGGCGCTGCGCGGGCTCGACCAGGTCGATCTTGTTGACCACGATCACCAGACCCTTCCCCGCCTCGAGGGCGTAGCCCGCGACGTGCTGGTCCTGAGCGAGAACCCCGGCCGAAGCGTCGATCACCAGCAGCACCGCATCCGCGCGCTCCATGGCATGGATGCCGCGCATGAGGCTGTAGCGCTCGAGCCGGTCACGGCTGGAGGACTTGCGCCGGATGCCGGCGGTGTCGATGAGCACGACCGGGATGCCGTCGAAGACGAGCTCGGTGTCGATGGGGTCGCGCGTGGTGCCGGGAACGGCGCTGACCAGGGCGCGCTCGTCGCCGAGAAGGGCGTTGAGCAGCGACGACTTGCCGACGTTCGGCCGGCCCATGATGGCGAGCCGGTCGGCCTTCTCCTCCGCCGCCGGCTCGGCCTCGGGAGGCGGCAGGGCCTCGAGCACGCGATCGAGGAAGTCGCCCACGCCGATGCCGTGCTGGGCGGAGAGGAGGCTGGGCTCGTCGAAGCCGAGCTCGAGGATCTCGTGCGCGAAATGACGCTCGCTGGGGGAGTCGGCTTTGTTGGCGGCGACCAGGACGCGACGGCCGGAGCGGCGCAGCAGGCGGGCGATCTCGCGGTCGATCGGCGTCAGCCCCTGCCGGACGTCGAGCAGGAGCACGATGGCGTCGGCCTGGTCCATGGCGATCTTGGTCTGCGCCTCGATGGCCGCGCGAGACTCGTCCTTGGCGGAATCCAGGTCCAGGCCGGCGGTGTCCACCACCGTGAACTCGCGCCCGCGCCACTCGCCGACGCCGTACAAGCGGTCGCGGGTCAGGCCGGACTCGGGGTCGACGATCGCCTTGCGCCAGCCGAGGACGCGGTTGAACAGCGTCGACTTGCCGACGTTCGGACGACCCACGATGGCGACGATTGGACGAGCCATGCTGTCAATTAGACCGTTTCCGGGGCCCGGTGCACAGGAACCCGGTCGCGATCCCGCCCGGCGCCGCTCAAAACGAGCCCAGCCACCGGGCTGACGAAGCCCTACAAGGCGCCGGCGAGGAGGCTCGAGAACCGGCCGGTGGCGCCGCTCTCAGGCCGATTGGCGAGCGTCGGGCTCAGACGATCTCCAGCGGTTCCGGCCGGAACGGGCCGCCGTCGTCGGCGGCCACGAACCCGTTGGCGTCCACCGGCTTGCCCTTCTCGACGGACACGATCAGGTAGACGTATCCGGCCCAGGCGCGTTCGGTGTCGAACCGCGAGGCCTGGGCGGGATGGTCCGGGTGGCTGTGGTAGTAGCCGACGATGTCGAGGCCCGCGGCGTCCGCCTCCTTCTGGATGCGGATGTGGTCGCGCGGATCGATCTCGTAGCGGTCACGAGCCCGCTCGACGATGATGTTGCGCGCGCGCTTCACCTCGCTCACGACGCCTTCGCCGCGCGGGCCGACCATGATCCCGCAGATCTCGTGCGGGTAGCCCTCAGCGCCATGCGCCTGGATGGCCTCGAACGCGGCTCGAACGATCCTCACCTCGGGCGCGCGCCGTACAGGCCGGTCGACAGGTAGCGGTCACCCGAGTCCGGGAAGACGGTGACGACGACGGCGTGAGGGGTCTTTTCGGCGATCCGCCGCACCGCCCACAGCGCGGCGCCGCTCGAATGACCGACCAGCAATCCTTCGGTGCGCGCCACCGCCCGCGCCAGGTCGTAGGCGGGCTCGGTCGGGCTTCCCCACACCTCGTCGGCGATGCCTGGATCCCAGATCCTCGGCACGATCGCCGTCGGCAGGTGCTTCAAGCCCTCGAGGCCGTGAAAGGAATCGTCGGGCTGCACGGCGATGGTGCGGATGGAAGCGTCGTGCTCCTTCAAGCGGCGCGAGGTGCCGACGAACGTCCCGGTGGTGCCGAGGCCGGCGACGAAGTGGGTCAGCCGTCCGGGCGTCTGCTGCAGGATCTCCACCGCCGTGCCCTCGTAATGCGCGCGCACGTTGGCTGCGTTGGAGTACTGGTCGGGGTAGAAGTAGCGATCCGGCTCTTCATCGACCAGCTCACGCACCAGACGGATCGCGCCGTCCGAGCCCTCGAGCGCATCGCTGTACACGATCTCGGCGCCGTAGGCCACGACCAGCGCCTTGCGCTCGGCGCTCACGTTGCCGGGCATGACGAGCTTGACGCGATAGCCCTTCGCCGCGCCGACCAGGGCGTAGGCGATGCCGGTGTTGCCGGAGGTCGAGTCGATGATGATCTTGTCGCGGGTCAGCGCTCCGCGCCTTTCGCCGTCTTCGATCATCGACAGTGCGGCCCGATCTTTGACCGAACCGCCGGGGTTGAACCATTCCGCCTTGGCGTAGACCTCGACGCCGGGGAACTCGCGCTCGAACAGGCGGACGCGCAGCAGCGGCGTGTTGCCGATCAACCGCGTGATGCCTGGAGTGACGACGCCCTGGGTCATGTGCCTATCAAGGATAGAAACCCGGCCCATTCGCCCGCGCGCTCAGTTCGCGAAATGGACGATGACGCTGCCGGCGACGACGAAGACCGCACCCAGGGTGTAGCCGATCAGAGAGCGGCGGTAGACAGTGCCGCCCTCGGGGGCGAGGATGTTGAGCACGGCCTTGCCGATCAGAAAGCCGCCGCCGAGCAGGGTGATCGACGGCGATCGCGCCAGGACGCCGGCCACCAGGATGCCACCGGCGACCAGCACCTCGAACAGCTGCAGCAGCGTGTACGCCGACACGGCTAACCGGCCAGGGCCTGGTTGAAGTCAAGGACGATGTCGTCCGGGTCCTCGATGCCGACGGAGACGCGCACGGTTCCGGGACCGACGCCGACCTCGGCGCGCTCCGAAGGCGTGAGCGAGCGATGCGAGGTGATCTCGGGGTAGGAGATCGTGGTCTCCACCCCGCCGAGGCTGGCGGCGAACGAAACCAGTTGAAAGCGCGAGAGCATCCGCTGTACGGCCGGCCGCCCGCCTTCCAGGTCGAAGGCCATCATCCCCCCCGCCCCCCGCGGTAGGAGCCGGCTCGCGACCTCGAAGGACGGCGACTCTTCGAGGAGCGGGTGATGGACGCACGCGACACCCGGCAGCCTCCGCATCGCCCGCGCCAGAGCGAGCGAGTTGTCGCTGTGCCGGCGCATGCGCACGTCGAGGGTGCGCATGCCGCGCAGCGCGAGCCACGCGTCGAATGGACCCAGCGGCGTGCCCGTCCGCACCGAGCGAGAGCGCGCGGCGGCGATCGCCGGGGCGGAGCCGGCGATGACGCCCGCGACCAGGTCCGAATGGCCGCCGATGTATTTGGTGGCGCTGTGCACGACCATCGTGGCGCCCAGGTCCAGCGGCCGGCACAGCATCGGGGTGGCGAAGGTGTTGTCGACCAGGAGGGGAACGCCGCGATCATTTGTCATCGCCGCGATCGCTTCCATGTCCGGGACCCTGCACAGCGGATTGGTGATGGTCTCCGCCAGCACCAGCCCGGCGCCCTCCAAGGCCCGCCGCACGGCCTCGAGGTCGACCAGGTCGACGAGCTGGGTCTTGTAGCCCGCCGGTTCCAGGTCCTGGCGCAAGAGGGCCAGCGTCCCGCCGTACAGCTCCCGCGTGGCGACGACGGTCGCCGGGCGCGGCGCCAGAGCCAGGATCGCGGCGTGGAGGGCGGCCATCCCGGACGCGGTGGCGACACCGGCCTCCGCGCCCTCCAGCTCCGCCACCGCCCTCTCGAGCATGTCGCGGTTGCTGTTCGAGTTCCGCCCGTAGTAGTGCCCGGGCCGCTCCCCCCTCGCGACCGCGTCGTAGTCCTCCAGGTCGGTGTAGACGTGCACCGCAGCCGGGCTGAGGTCGGGGGCGAGCGGAGTCCGGGCGACCAGCTCGCGGCCCGCGTGGACCGCCCGCGAGGGCGGCTTCACCGCAGCGGGCTGCGACCCGCGTAGACGGCCGCCGCGCCCAGCTCGGCCTCGATGAAGAGCAGGCGGTTGTACTTGGCGACTCGCTCCGAGCGCGCCGGCGCCCCGGTCTTGATCATCCCCACGCCGGTCGCGACCGCGAGGTCCGCGATGGTGGTGTCCTCGGTCTCACCCGACCGGTGCGACATGACCGAGCTGTACCTGGCATGGCGCGCGAGGTCGATCGCCTCGAGGGTCTCGGTCAGCGTGCCGATCTGGTTCACCTTCACCAGCAGGGAGTTGGCGACGCCGCGCTCGATGCCCACCTTCAACCTTCTGACGTTGGTGACGAAGAGGTCGTCGCCGACCAGCTGCACCCTGCCGCCGATGCGCTCGGTCAAATGACGCCAGCCGTCCCAGTCGTCCTCGGCCATGCCGTCTTCGATGGAGACGATCGGATAGCGGTCGATCCACTCCTCGTACAGGCTCGCGAGCCCCTGCGCGTCGAGGGTGCGGCCTTCGCCCTTGAGCGTGTACCTGCCGTCGGCGTAGAACTCGCTGGCGGCGGGGTCGAGCGCGATCGCGATGTCGTGGCCCGGCGTGTAGCCGGCCTGCTTGATCGCCTCGACGATGAGCTTGAGCGCGTCCTCGTTGGAGCTCAGGTTCGGGGCAAAGCCCCCCTCGTCCCCCACCGCGGTCGCGAGCCCCCGCGCCTTCAGGACCTTCTTGAGCGCGTGGTAGGTCTCGGAGACGGCTCGGATGGCCTCGCCGAACCGGGAGGCTCCGACTGGGCACACCATGAACTCCTGCAGGTCGACCGACGTGTCGGCGTGCGCGCCGCCGTTGAGGATGTTGGCCATCGGCAGCGGCAGCGTGGCCGCGCCCTCGCCACCGAGGTGGCGGTACAGCGGGACGCCTTCAGCCTGCGCCGCCGCGTGGGCGGCCGCCAGCGAAACGCCGAGGATCGCGTTGGCGCCGAGCCTCGCCTTGTTGGGCGTGCCGTCGAGCTCGATCAGCACCTCGTCGAGCCCCTTCTGGTCGAGGACGTCGAAACCGCGCAGCCGCTCCGCGATCTCGCCCAGGACGTTGGCCACCGCCCGGGTGACGCCCTTGCCGCCGTAGCGCTCCGGATCGCCGTCGCGCAGCTCGACCGCCTCGTGGGCGCCCGTCGAGGCCCCGGACGGGACGATCGCCCGGCCGCTGCCCCTTTCCGTGTGCACCGTGACCGCGATCGTGGGATTACCCCTGGAGTCGAGCACCTCGTGCGCGGTCAGGTCGGTGAGGCGAGCCACGACTTCGAAGTCTAGGGATTCGGCGGCGGCCGGATCAGAACGGCCCGAACGGCGTGGGGTGGACGCTGAACCCGTAGTCGAGCAGGACCGCCGCGTCCTCGGTCGACCGGCCGGTGTCGTTGAGGACGGCCACGATCAGGTGCCGGCCGTCACGCGTCGCGGTGGCGAGCATGCAGCCCCCGGCGTTGTCCGTGAGGCCGGTCTTCAAGCCGGTGGCGCCGGGATAACTCCACAGCAAGCGGTTGAGGTTGTGTGGATAGAAAGCCTTGTGCTGCGCGGTGCCCAGGATCGCCACGTCCTTGGTCGCGGCGATCGCCGCCAGCTCGGGGTAGTACTTGTCGAGGTACGCGGCGGTGTGGACGAGGTCGTGCGCGGACATCCCGTGGCCCGGAGCATCGAGGCCGCTGGGATTGGCGAAGTGGCTGGCGGTGAGGCCGATGCTCTTCGCCTTCTGGTTCATCTGCCGGATGAATCGCTCGCGCGGCACGATGCCGCTCGCCAGCGCCTCGGCGGCGTCGTTGCCGGAGTCCAGGAACAGGCCGTCCAGCACCTCTCGCAGCGTCAGATGCTCGCCCGCCGACAGACCCATGACGCTCGGGATGACCTGCGTCGCCTGCGGGGTCACCTCGATGACGCGGTCCAGCGACCCGGCGTCGTCCACCGCCACCATCGCGGTGATCAGCTTGGTCAGGCTCGCGGGCGCGCGCGAGGTCTCGGGGTCCCGCTCCCACAGCACCATCCGCGTGTCGAGGTCGACCAGGTACACGGCCTGCGCGCGGACCGGCAGCTCGGGCTGCGGATGGACGGCGAGCCAGTAGTTGGAGAACCCCAGGTGATCGAAGCTCTTCGCCGCCGGGGCGGTCGCGCGCTGCAGCGTGAAGCGGATCGGCGAGCGGCCGTGGTTGACGGCGACAAAGCCGGTCGTCACGCCGCCCGCCAGGAGCAGGGCGATCGCGGCGAGCAAGGTGAAACGATCTCGCCGGCGTCGACGCCGGCCGCGCGTTCGTGAGCGCCCTGGTTCTGGGACGTAAGCTGCGACGGTGGGACCCCCTGAGTTGAGCTGGGGTGATTCTAACCGGGCGCGCTGACGGCGGAGGATGGCGGCGCGTGCTCGGGCGCGTAGGGCAGCGGCGGTGGGAATGACGGGAGCGGCGCCGTCGCCGGTTCACCCAGGCGTGCGGCGAGCTGATCGCTCGCGGCTTCCATCGTCTGCAGCACCGCGGCTGAATCGTTGGGGTTCATGAACACCGGCTGCCCGTAGTCGTAGCTCCGCACCGGCCTCCACGTCGCCGCGACGAGCTGCGTGCCGTAGAAGGTGTAGGTGCCGATCACGCCCTCGCGTGTCTCCTCCGACCACATCTGGTCGAAGACGAAGTTGCCGTGCGCGTATGTGATGAGCTTGCCGTGGTAGACCTCGACGCCCTGGTACCAGTGCGGGTGGTTGCCGATGACGATGTCGGCGCCCCAATCGATGGCGGCGTGGCCGATGGCGACCGGGTCGTCGGGGGTCGGCACGTGTGGATCGGCCATCGGCTGGCGCTCGTACTCCTTGCCCCAGTGGAACTGCACGACGACGATGTCGGCGAGCTGGCGCGCGCGGGCGATGCCCTCCTTTAGCGCCGTCCTGTCGATCGCCCGCCCGACCCCGTTGAAACCGATGAAGCCGAACTTCAGCCCGCGGACGTCGATGACGGCGACCGGCCCCAGCCCCGAGGTCTTGATGCCGTGCTGCTGGAGCAGCTGGTCGGTGGCCGTGATCCCCTCCGCCCCGTAGTTGGACAGGTGGTTGTTGGCGAGGTTGGCGACGTCCGCGCCCATGAACGTCAGGCCGTTGACGAAGCGGGCGTCGCCGCAGAACGTGAAGCTCTCGGCGGGGCTGACCGGGCAGCCGGCGAACAGCGGCGCCTCGAGGTTGATGTAGGTGATGTCGGCATCTCTCGTGTAGTCCGCGGTCGGGCGGAACGGCCACAAAAAGTCGTGGCGCACGGTGGCGAAGTAGTTGACGCCCCGAGCCGGGATGATGTCGCCGGTCACCAGGAGGGTGCGCACCTTGCTCGGGTCGATGGGGACGCTGTAGGTCGGGTGGAAGAGCTCCTGCAGGCTCAGGGCGGGCGGGCGGCCGGTGCGGGCGGCGAAGGAAGGCTGGTCGGCCGGGTCGGGGGCCGCGACCAGGGCCCGGACGCTGGAGGCGGCGGTGATCCCAGCCGGCGGGGCGCCGCCGTTGCAGGCGGCGAGCAGGAGCGTGGCGGCGAGCAAGCCGGCGGCGGCCTTCACTTATCGACGGGTAATGCTGCCACGACCTCCTCGATTGCGATCAGGCGGGCGACGTATGAGCGGACCGGCTCGCCGAGCTCGCCGCCGGCGCGGAACAGGCCCTGGTTACCCTCCGCGCGCCGCGCCTCGAGCATCCGGAAGTGATGCGGGTCGAGCGCGCCGCGCTGCAGCGCGACCTCGACGATGCTGCCGAGCCAGGAGGCGTAAAGGGCGACCTCCTGCACGCGCGGGTCGTCGCCGGCGGCGGGAAACGGCTGGTGGATGTGCTCGTCCCACAGGCGGCGCAGCCGGACGACCTCGGGGGTGAGTCCCCTCAAGCCCCCGCTTTCAGGTGCGCCACGACGGCGTCGGCCACCTGACTGGTGCCCACCGCGGTGGGGTCGTTGCGCTTCTCCTTCAAGTCGTACGTCACATTCTGGCCTAGGGCGATGACGTTCGCGATCGCGCCCTCCAGGGCGTCGGCCGCGGCCACCTCCTCGAGGTGACGCAGCATCAGCACCCCCGACAGCATGACCGCCATCGGGTTGACCTTGTTCTGTCCCTTGTACTTCGGCGCGCTCCCGTGCGTCGCCTCGAACACCGCTCCGTTGGCGCCGATGTTGGCGCCCGGCGCCAGACCCAGGCCCCCGATCATCCCGGCGCCGAGGTCGGAGATGATGTCGCCGTAGAGATTGGGGCAGCACAGCACGTCGTACTCCCTGGGCCGCAGCACCAGCTGCATGCACATGTTGTCGACGATGCGGTCTTCGAACTCGATGTCGGTGTTGCGTTCGGCGACCTGGCGCGCGACGGCCAGGAACAGGCCGTCGGTATGCTTCATGATGTTCGCCTTGTGCACCGCCGTGACCTTGCGGCGCTGGTTGTGGCGCGCGTAGTCGAAGGCGAACTGGACGATGCGCTCGGACCCGGTGACCGAAATCGGCTTGATGGATAGGCCGCTGTCCGGCCGGATCTTCTTCTTGGCCAGATTCGAGATCTCGTCGATCAGGTGCTCACAGTTCTCGGTCCCGCGCTCGAACTCGATGCCGCTGTAGATGTCCTCGGTGTTCTCGCGCACGATGACGAAGTCGAGGTCGTCGCGCAGGTTGCGGGCGCCCTTGTAGGCCTTGACCGGGCGCACCAGCGCGTAGAGGTCCAGCTCCTGGCGCAGCGCCACGTTGACGCTGCGGAACCCGCTGCCGACCGGGGTCGTGATCGGTCCCTTGAGGGCGACCTTGTTCTTGCGGATCGAAGCGAGCACCTGCTCCGGCAGCGGCGTCCCGTACTGCTGGATGGCGCTCTCGCCGGCCGGTTGCACGTCCCAGTCGAACTCCACGCCGGTCGCCTCGAGGACGCGAACGGCCGCGTCGCAGATCTCAGGTCCGACGCCATCCCCTGGAACCAGGGTTACCGCATGCCGCGCCAACGCTACTGCCGGTTTTTGAAGTAGTCGGCGTTGATCTTGATGAAGTCGCGCCACTGCTCCGGGACCTCATCCTCGGGGAAGATGGCGTCGACGGGGCAAGGATCCACGCATGCGCCGCAATCGATGCACTCGTCCGGGTCGATGTAATACATGTCCGCCGCGTCGTCGGTGTGGATGCAGTCCACCGGACAGACCTCCACACAGGAGGCGTCCTTGACGCCCACGCACGGTTGCGCGATTACGTATGCCACGTGCCGCAAGGGTACCATGCACCCGTAATGGCGGAGAGCGAGCCCAAGCCGAAGCTCGTCGAGCTCGTGTCTGCAGGCGCCGGCCACGGCTGGAAGGCCGTGCTCAAGAACGGGCGGCCGGCCGTCGTCCACGAGATCCCCGTCCCCCCGGCCGAAGCCGCCGCCGCGGTGCCGCGCATCCAGCGGCTCGCGGAGCACCGGCACCCCGCTCTCTCGCCGGTCCTCGCGTGGGGCACCGATCCGAAGGGCATCTGGGTGGCGGTGGAGCCCGACGAGGGCACGCCGCTCGCCACCATCCTGTCGCGCGGGCCCTTCACGCCGGCGGCCGCGGCGGCGCTGGGCACCGCCGTGCTCTCAGGCGTCGGCGCGCTGCACGAGGCGGGGATCGCCATGGGCGGCTTCGGCGCTTCGGCGGTGCGCATCACCGGCAACGGCGATGTGAGGCTCGCGGGCCATCCGGCGGCCGCCGTTCGCGGCGCACCTTCGCAGAGCGACCTGCGGGCGGACGTCCGGTCGTGCGGCATGGCGGTGTGCGCCGCGTTCGGCGTCGACCCCGCCGGCGCCCCCGCCCCGCCCAACGTCCCGCCCGGCCTCGTCGTGACCATGCGGTCGATGGCGAGCGGCGCCATGGGCCCGGCGGCGGACCGGGCGCAGGACGCGCTGAGAGAGATGGCGGCGGCGCTGCTCGCGCCCGACCGGATGGTCGCCGCCCAGTCCGAGCTGGCCCTGAGGGCGGGGGGGCGGGAGACGCCCGGGATCACCCCCTTCCTGCCCCAGACCGAGGCCCCGGCCCCGGCTCCCCTGCCGCCGCCTCCCGCCCCCGCCCCCCACGTGCCGCCGGCGCCGCGCGAGGAGACGCCGGTCCGGGCGCCCGCGTCCTACGACGCACCGCCGCGCTCGCTCCAGAGCTATCCGCCCACCCCGGCGCCGGTGGCCCCCCCGACTCCCCCCACTCCCCCGGCGCCGGCTCCAGAACGCCCTCCCAGCCCGCCTGGGCCGCCCACGTGGTCGGATGCGCCGGCCGGGACGCCCTCGCCCTTCGCGGCGCCTGGGACCCCCAAGTGGTCGGATGCGCCGGCCAGGACGCCGCCGCCCTTCGCGGCGCCTCCCACCCCGGCTCCGACCAGCCCTCCATCCCCGGCCGCTCCGCCGTCTCCGCCGTCTGCGGCGCCCGCTCCGACCTGGGAGCCGGCGCCGGCCGCGCCCAAGCCGATCGAGGCGCCGCCTCCCCCGCCCGCCATGGCGACCAAGCCGCCGGTCCCCGCCCCGGCCCCGCCGGCGGCCGAGGAGAACTGGACGCCGGTCGCCCCTCCGGCCTGGACGCCGGGTCCCGTAGTGACTCCGCCGCCAAGCGCCGTGACGGCCGCACCCTCGGTGCCGGCTCCGGTGGCCCCCACGCCACCGCGCCTCCCGGCCCGCCGGCCCACCGTGGGCCGCCCCGCGGACGAGGGCCCGACCCAGAGGCCGCCGTGGCTGATCCCGGCGGTGATCGCGGTCGTCCTCCTGCTGCTCCTGGGCGGAGGCGGGGCGATCATCCTGGCCAACCGGGGCGGGACGTCCGGCGGCGCCACGGCGTCGACGCATTCCCCGAGCCCCAAGCCCTCGACCAAAGGCAGCCCCAGCCCGACGGGGCTCCAGGGCCCGCTGGCGGTGCCGGCGTATGCGCCCGCGGCCGCCGACCCGGTCGCCGGCGTGGCCATCTGCACCGCGGCCGCGCCCTGCCCCAACCCGCCGAGCAATGCCGAGAGCGGCACCAGCTGCGACCTGGCGGGCGCCTGCAAGGTCGAGGTGGAGGTCAGGTTCGCCTCCGTCCAGCGAGGCGATGTGGCCTTCATCCTGAAGTTCTTCGATCGCTGCACGGGAACGACGACCGACCTCCCGGGCGGCCACTACACCCCGCCGGGCTACATTCGCGTCTTCATCGACGCGACGGTGTCGCTGCCGGCGGGAGCCAGGTCCGCCGCGATCGTGGCCGTGACCTCAACCCCCGCCGGCGCCGCCTCAGCCCCGCTGATGCTGGGCGGCGACACCTGCTGAGCCGATCCACAACAACCTGACCCGCCAGGAGGCTCGGGCGAGGGCCGAGGTCCTTTCGGGCCTGCACTACGAAGTCCGGCTCGACCTCACGACCGGGGCCGAGACGTTTGGCTCCGAGACCACGGTGACGTTCAGATGCCGGCGCCCGGGCGCCGCCACCTTCATCGAGTTCGGCGGCCCCGCGATCCACCGGGCGGAGCTCAACGGACGAGTCATCCCGATCGACGGGTTCGCCGGCGGCCGGCTCCCGCTGCGCGACCTTGCGGCCGAGAACACGCTGAGGCTTCAGGCGACGGGCGCTTACTCGAACGACGGCACTGGCCTGAACCGGTTCGAGGACCCGGTCGACGGCCGCGTCTACCTGCACAGCCAGTTCGGCGAGCACGCGGCCTATCTCGGTTACGCATGCTTCGACCAGCCCGACCTCAAGGCGACGTTCGGCTTCACCGTCAAAGCTCCGGACGGCTGGGTGGTGGTCTCCAACACCGGGGGTGTTCTTGGCGATGACGGCGTGTGGACCTTCCCCCCGACCAAGTTGCTGTCGACCTACATCACGGCCCTGGTGGCCGGGCCGTACCACGCGGTCCACCAGGACCATCGGGGCATCCCGCTCGGCCTGTACTGCCGGCGGTCGCTGGCGCGCTACCTGGATCCTGAGGAGTTCTTCGAGATCACGCAGCAGGGCCTGGATTTTTTTGCGAGGCGGTTCGGCCATCCGTATCCGTTCGGCAAGTACGACCAGCTCTTCGTGCCCGAGTTCTCCGCCGGCGCGATGGAGAACGCGGCCTGCGTCACCTTCCACGAGAAGAGGCTCTTCCGCTCTCGGGTCACCGAGGCGGAGCGCATGGACCGCGCCGTCGTGATCCTCCACGAGATGGCGCACATGTGGTTCGGCGACCTGGTCACGCCCAGGTGGTGGGACGACCTGTGGCTCAACGAGACCTTCGCCGAGTACATGGGCTACCTGGGCGCGGCCGAGGCGACCCGGTTCAAAACCGCCTGGATCGACTTCGCCACCGCGACCGAGGCCGGGGCCAAAGCCCAGGACCAGCTGCCGACCACGCATCCGATCGTGGCCGATATCCCGGACGTGGAGTCGGTCACCCTCAACCTGGACGGCATCACCTACAACAAGGGCGCCGCCGTGATCAAGCAGCTGGTCGCCTGGGTCGGCGAGGACGCCTTCTTCAGGGGGGTCGAGGCCTATTTCAAAGCCAACGCCTACGGCAACACCGACCTCGCCGACTTCCTGCGGGCGCTGGAGCAGGCGTCGGGCCGCGACCTCGGCTCGTGGTCGCGTGCCTGGCTCGAGGCGGCGGGCGTCAACACGCTGCAAGCCCTGATCGAGGCCGAGGGCGGGCGCATCCGGTGGGCGACCGTCGTGCAGGCGGCGCCGGCGGACCATCCGACCCTGCGCCCCCACCGCCTGAGACTGGGGCTGTTCGACCTGTCGGGATCCGGTCTCAGGAGGCGCAAGGCGATCGAGCTGGACGTCGATGGAGCCGCGACCGCGGTGCCGCAGATGGCCGGCGAGCCGGTGCCTGACCTGGTGCTGGTGAACGACGGCGACCTGACCTACGCGAAGGCCGCGCTGGACTCCGGCTCGCTCTCGACGCTCGCGCGACACCTGCGCGACATCGACGACCCGCTCGCCCGAGCGCTGGCCTGGGAGGCGCTCTGGGACATGGTGCGCGACGCCCAGCTCCGCGCCCGCGACTACCTCACGATCGCGCTCGACAACATCGGCGTCGAGACCGACGCGATGACCCTGTCTTCGCTTATCGGCCGGATCGAGCGGGTCATCGAGAGCTTCAGCGACCCCGCGCACCGGCCCTCGGTACGCTCCCTGGTCGCACTCGCGGCCAGGGGGCGGTTCGACCGCTCAGAGCCGGGGGGCGACGTGCAGCTGCTGTGGGCGAGGGCGCTGATCCGGGCCGCCCGCGACCCCGACGCCGTCGCCTGGGTGCGCGGCCTGCTCGACGGCACGGCCGAGGCCAAGGGCCTGAGTGTCGATTTCGAAGTCCGCTGGGGCGCCGTCGACGCGCTGGCGACGATCGGCGCGGCGGGCGACGACCTCATCGCCGCCGAGCTCGAGCGCGACCCGACCGACGAGGGCCGCCGCGCGGCCGCGTCAGCGCGCGCGGCCCAGCCCCTGGCGGAGGCCAAGCAGGCGGCCTGGAAGGTGGCCGTCGACGACGAGGCGGCGGCGATGGCGACGCGGCGAGCCGTCGCCGCGGGCTTTCACCGCCCCGACCAGCTGGACCTGCTCGACGCTTTCGTCCAGCCCTACTTCGAAAGCCTGATGCCGGTCTGGGAGTCGCACGACGCGGAGGAGGCGATTTCGATCATCCGGTGGATGTACCCGCGGGCGGTGGTGACCCACGAGGTCGTGGACGCCACCGACTCGGTGCTGGCGGGCGTGCTGCCGGGACCGGTGCGGCGATCGCTGCTCGAGTCGCGGGATGCGGTCGCGCGAGCCCTGCGCGCCCAGGCCTTCGACCGCTCGTGATTACGCCCTGACGCCGTAGCGCAGGAACAGGTAGTCGCGGTGGCGGCGGACGCTCAGGAGATCGCTCCAGACCCCGGCTTGGGGCAGGAGCTCGGCGCCTTCGACCATCCCCAGCCGCCGCTCGCGAGCGCGCCCGGCCGCCACCGGCGCGACTGTCAGGAACATCTCGTCGAGGAGCCGCTGGCGGATGAGCTCGCCCATCAGGTGCGGACCGCCCTCGGTCAGCAGGACCTCATAGCCCTGGGACCGCAGCTCCCCGAGCGTCCGGCCGACGTCTAAGCTCTTCCCCTTCCCCATCGTCACCACGCGCGATGCCGGCGGCAGCCCGCCGCCGATCGCCCGGGCGCCGGCCGCAGTGGTCACGACGAGGGCGCCTTTGACCAAAGCGGGATGCGAGAAGTCCAGCTCGCCGCCGGCGGTGAGCACCACGAGCCGCGGTTCCGGGCTGCGCCCGAGGCTCTGCCGCAGCTCGGCGAAGCTCGACGCCAGGCTGGGAAAGACGTGTGACGGCGTCCACAGATGGCCTGGGGTGGCGCGCAGCGTGCCGGCGCCGATGACGACGGCGTCGGCGCAGGCGCGCAGGAGCGCCATGAGGAAGCGGTCGGCGGGGTACTTGCCGCTGATGACCGAGCCGGCCGACTGCGTCGAGCCGAGCGTGACCACCCCGTCCACCGAGGAGACGAAGTTCGAGTACAGGACCGGCGAGGCAAAGCCCAGGCGGCCGTAGAGGCGTTCGAGGCCGGCCGGCAAGGGGTGGCCCGGCAGATTCGCCTCGTAAAGGACCTCGAAAGGGTCCACGCGCTCAGTGGTCCGACTGGGCGACTGCCTGCAGGAACTCGGTGCGGAGCTGGGGGTCGCCCTCGTAGTTCCCGCGCCAGAAGGAGGTCCAGGTCCGCGAGTGGCCCTCGCGCACGCCGCGCATCTGCGTGCACAGGTGCATGGCGTTCAGGTGGACCGCGACGCCGTGGGGCTGGAGGACGCGGACGAGCTCGTCGGCGATCTCGACGCCGATGCGCTCCTGGACGGTGAAGCGGCGGGCGAACACGCGCACGAGTCGAGTCAGCTTGGAGATGCCGATGATCTCCTCGTGAGCGATGTAACCGATGTACGCGTGGCCGTGGAAGGGCAGCGCGTGGTGCTCGCACAGGGAGAAGAACTCGATCGGCCCTTCGATGACCTGGCTGATGTTGCAGTCGGGCCCGCCGTGGCACTCGGTGGGAAAGGCGGTCAGGAGCTTGGGATCGCCCTCGTAGCCCGCGGTGGCGTCGAAGAGCGCGCGGAGAAAGCGGGTGGGCGTGGTCCGGGTCCCGGGCGTGTCGAGGTCCATGCCGAAGGCTTCGAAGATCTCGGCCGCGTGGCCCTCGAACTTCTTCCACTTCTCAGGGCTGATGGTGCGGGGCCGGGTCTTCTCCCACTGGGTGGTCTCTTCGGGATCAAACGCGAGTGTGGACATGAACGGTCTCCTTCAGCAGTTAGATCGGTTCGCAACAATGTACGTCGCCGCCGTATCGTCCATTCCGACCGCTAACCTTTAGCCGATGGCACGTCGAGGGCCGATCGAGACGGCCACGCCCGCCACACCCGACGAGAAGCCACCGGCGGCTCATGCCGGCGAACAACCCAGCCGGCTGGTAGTCCTGCCTCCCGATTGGCTGCCCCTGGCGCTCGTGGTTGGCGACGCGGTGATCGTGGCGGCCTCTGTGGTCGCGGCTTACTGGTACTACGTCAACGTCGACCCGCTGAGGCGGGCGGCTGGAGCGGCGCTTCCACTTGCGCCGTATCTGGCCGCGATTCCAGTCGCGATCGCGATCTATCTATTCTCACTGGCCATCAACCACCAGTACCAGTCGTGGCGGGGTCGAACGCTGATGGACCTTGTGCTGGGGCTGTACAGCGGCATAGGGCTCGCGGCGGTGCTGGTCCTGGCAGCCATCTCGTTGGGCAACCTGGGAATCGAGTACTCCCGCCTCACGATCACGTACGCGGTCCTGCTGACGGCTGTGCTGATGACCACGGAGCGCTACTTCCTGCGCCAGTACGAGACAAGGCTCCGACGCCAAGGCATCGGCACAGAGAAGGTGCTGCTGGTCGGGACCGGCCCGGGGAGCGAGATGCTCCTGCGCCGGATGGCGATGTTTCCGCAATATGGCTTTCAGGTCCGCGGCGTGCTCGACGACAACCGCGCCACGGGATCTCAATTCGCGGGCGCTCCGGTGGTTGGGCGGGTTGATGATCTGCCATCAAGAGCACGTGAGCTGGGGGCCGACCAGGTCTTCATCGCCATGGCGGGTCACGATCGCCGTCGTGTCATTCACCTGATCAAACAGTGCGAGGACCAGCGGCTCGAGTTCAAGGTCATCCCGGACCTGCTCGACATCATGAGCACGCGCACCGAGGTGGACTCCCTCGACGGCCTGCCGCTCGTGGGCGTACGCCACAGCCGCCTCACCGGCGCGAATTCAGTCTTGAAGCGAGCCACGGATATCGTGGTCAGCGCGATCGCGCTTGGGGTCCTCGTCCTGCCCATGCTCGTGGTCGCCCTCATCATCAAGATCACCTCTCCCAGCGGACCGGTGCTCTTCAAGCAGGAACGAATCGGCATGCGTCGCCGGCCGTTCGCCGTCTACAAATTCCGCACGATGATCCCTGATGCGGAGGCGGCAACTGGGCCGAAGGTGGCCCTGCCTGGCGATCCACGCACGACCCCTTTCGGCCGTTTCATGCGCAAGCTCAGCATCGACGAGCTCCCGCAGCTGTGGAACGTGCTCAAGGGCGACATGAGCCTGGTCGGTCCGCGACCACAGCCGACATTCTTTGACGAGCAATACAGCGCTGAGGTGCCGCGATATCTGGAACGCCAGCAGGTCCGGCCGGGTTTGACCGGCTGGGCCGAGGTCAACGATCTCAGAGGCGCGGCGCCGATCGTGGACCGGACTGTTTACGATGTCTACTACGTGGAGCACTGGTCGCTGGTCCTCGACATCAAGATCATCATGCTGACCGCGCTCCGTCTGTTCTTCCAGCGCCACGCTTACTAGGCGCGCGGTACCGGGTACCGCTCAAATCAACCCGTCGCCCTATCGGCTGACGACGTTCGCATGCGCGCTGACGTGCGCGCTTGCGCCCGCGTACGTCATCCGATGGCACATCGGGTTCTATCCGACCACGCTGCTCGAAAGCGCCATCTTGGTTTCGCTGGCCGTCTTCGTGGTCGAGCTTGTGCTCTCACACGAGCCCCTGGTGTGGCGCGGCCCGTTCGTGTTGCCGGCCTTGCTGTTCATCATCGCCGGCGCGATCGCGGTCGTCGCGGCGCCAAACCGGACCGCTGGGCTCGGACTCTATCGGGCATACATCATCGAGCCGATCGCTTTCGGCCTCGTGCTGGCCAATGTCATTCGCACCTCGCGCCGCGCCGCGCTCGTTGCCGGCGGGCTTGCGGCGGGCGCCGCCGTGGCAGGCCTTGCCAACTCGTTCGTCGTCCTGTCAGGGCTGATCAACCACACGTACGACGTCGCCCTGACGCCACCCGTGGTCATCTACTCGACCGCCAACGCGGTCGCGCTCTATGTCGTGCCCATCGTCGCCCTGGCGATCAGCGTCGCCCTCTACGGCAGCCGAGAAGAACGCTTCGGCGCCGCCGCGTTCGTGGTCGCCGGCACCATCATCGCGGCGCTCAGCTTCTCCCGAGGTGGCTACCTCGCCCTCGCCGCCGTGGTGCTCGGCGCGGTCGTCTTACATCGCCGGCGTCTGCTTATGCTCGGTGTGGCGGTCGTCGGGCTGGCGGCCCTCGCCGTGGTTCCGCCGATCCGGCACCGGATCCTCATCGAGACCCACAACGTGTACGGCAACACGATCCAGAGCCGCATCGACCTCTGGACCGCGGCGGTCAAGCTCATCCGGCACCGCCCACTGTTCGGCGCGGGTCTGTCGGGATTTCAGCAGATGTCCGCCCCCTACTACACGCACCTGCACACGGCGGCGAATTTCATCGATCCGCACAACATCGTGCTCAACTTCTGGGTCGAGACCGGCCTGGTCGGCCTGATTGCTTTCGCCTGGATCATGGTCGTCGGCTTTCAGGTTTCCTGGCGTGGATGGCGCCAGGGGTCCGGCGGCTGGCCCGCCTACCACCTGGGCGTTTTGCTGGCCCTTGTCGCCGTCGTGGTTCACGGCATGGTGGACGTGCCCTACTTCAAGAACGATCTGAGCCTTTTGTTCTGGATCCTGATCGGGCTCACGTGCGCCGGCCGCCAATGGGCCGCACCCGGTTCAGATGCCCAGGTTCCTACCCTCCGAACAGGGCTTGCGCCAGGTCCTGGCCGCTCCAGTAGGCGTACTGGCTGATCGGGTTCGGCAGCGACTGTCCCGAGGCGGCAAAGGGATGGATGCCGCCGTATGCGTCAAGCTCGTAACCGGTGGCTGCCGACGGGTTCGAGCTGGGCAAGAACCACAGCGCGCGGGCGAGGTCGCGTCCCGTCCAGTACGGGTGGTTCACAACCGCCGCGGGAGCTGGAGCGGAGCCGCCCCAGAACGGGTGGAAGCCGCCATGAAGGTCCAGCACGTAGCCGCTGATTGAAGCCGCCGTCGCGGCCGGATCCAGCCAGATGTCACGAGCCACGTTGGCACCGGCCCAATAGCCGTACTGGGCGATGGCGGCCGGCAGTGCATGCCCGCTCACCGCCCAGGGATGAATGCCACCGTAAACGTCCAGCACGTAGCCGCCTGACTGATCCGCCAAGAGCGTGATCTTCTTGGCCACGTCATTGCCGGGGAAGTAGGGGTAATTGACCGGGACCGGCGGCAGGGGGTTCCCATTCACCGAGAACGGATGAATTCCGCCATAGCCGTCGAGCTCGTAACCTCCGGTGCCTCCGTGAACGAAGACGAAGTCACGCGCGATGTCGACACCGGCGTAGTAGGGAAATTGAGAAGGGACGATCGCGGGTGTGCCGTACGGGTGAAGGCCGCCGTAGGCGTCGAGGACGAGCCCCACCGCCGGCGTGCCGGGCGCCATGTGCGCGGCTCGGGCGAGCGGCGAACTGAAGGTCGGCTCGTTGCTGATCGCTGGGCTGAAGTCATCGGGGTGGACGCCGCCGTAGGCGTCGACCGTGTAGATCTGGCAGGGGTTCGCTCCGCAGGTCGGAGGAGGATAGGTCGCGAAGTCGAGCCCGGTGATGCTCGTGGACTGAGGGACGAAAATCCAGCCCCCGTCGGCGGCCGGCGTGGCGAAGTGATGCACGCCCTGCGGCAGGCCCGCCGTCACCACGAGACTCCCAGCCGCATCGAAGCCGTAGAGAGTCGAAGGTGAACCGCCAATCGACAGGGTCCAGATGAGGTCGCCTTCCACGATCGGCGGCCCGGGCGTGAATCCACCCGCGGTCCAGTGAGTGGTGAAGCCCAGCGGTGGACAGCCCGTGTTCACCGATAGCGCCTGCAGGCTGCCTGAGCTGTTGCATGCGATGTAAACGTCGGGAGCGACGTACGCCGCCCCGCCGAAGACGGCGTCGCCAGAGGAGCATGTGCTGATCGCTGTGTTCGGGTTCGCCTGACCGCCGAAGCCGCCGAGCGCGCCGGCGTTCAACAGCCAGACCTGGGCCGATTTGCCGGTTTGAAAGACGATGCTGTTGTTGAGCAGCGAAGGCGCGATCGATCCGACGTCTTGATCGGCCTGGCTCAGTGTGCACCAGTCTGAGGGGGCGAAGTAACTCAGCTCAACCAGCGTGCTCGAGAGCTTGAAGACTCCGTTGCCGTGGTCGTACAGACTCGCATTGCAAGGCAGAGACGAGCTGCCGGAGCCGGCGTTGCCCGTGGCCACGTAGACATTGCCCGAGCCGTCTATTGACATCCCCTGGGCCGCCCAGATCCCGGCCTCACGCTGGCTCGAGGTTTGAGGCTCGTACACGTTGCTGACAGCGCCGCCGGTGGCCGGCACACCCACAACCCACGGGTGGTAGTCGCCGCAATCGCCGAGCCAGCCGCCGAACGGCACGTACACGTGGCCATTGGCCAGGCCCAGGGCTCCACGCTGCTCCGACACGGCGGGGTCGAGGGTGACCGTGCCTCCCTGCGCCGTCGGCGTGATGTCCACCGGGAAACCGGCCACGGTACTTCCGTCCGACAGGTTCAATGCAAACATCTGGTACTTCGGCGACGAGATGGGGCCGACCAACCCAACGGCATAGACAATGCTGGTTGACGGGTCGATGACCGGGGTGCTGGTGATCCCGACCGGGTTGATCTCCGAGCTGCAGTAGTGTGTCGCCACGCTGGCGCCGACCACCTTGTGCCACACGACTGCCCCGGAGCCCTCGTCCAGGGCGTAAATGCTGTCGTTTTCAGTCACGGCGATGACCACGCCGTTCCAGATCAGCGGTTCGGCGTAAACGTTGCCGTCCAGCCCTGTGTTCCATTGCGCCGAAGGGCTCGGCGAGGTGATCGAGGGCGCGGTCGCGTCATACCCGGTGCGAGCGTTGTCATGGTGATAGGTCGTCCAGCCGGCGCCAAACGAGGCGGCCGCGCCTGGGGTCACGATCGACCTGACCGCGGCCGGCGCGCGCGGCGCGGCGGCGGTCGGCATGGGGACCAGGGTGACGGCAAGGGCGATCAGCAACGGAGCACGTGCGTGCTTCATTCGATCTCC
This sequence comes from bacterium, assembly GCA_004299235.1. Classification (NCBI taxonomy): domain Bacteria; species bacterium. The sequence continues at coordinate 40,771 of SCQL01000009.1, read as the reverse complement.
TTAACGAACGAACCCCAGGTTTCCGGTCGCCTCGCGGTGCGAGGCAAGCGGTGTCTTACTTGGCGGCGGCTCGGCTCGGCTTTCGCTCGCCACGTTCGGTGAGCATCCGGTCAAGATACCCGCGAACCTGGTTTTTGTCCTTGGTGCTGAAGTACCAGTCGATGGTGCGATGGAGTCCGTCCATGAACTTCATCCTCGGTTCCCAGCTCAGCAGCTTCTTGCCGAGGTCGTTGCTCGCCACCCGGTTCATCGGTCCCGTCGGCATGTTGGTCAGAAACTTGATCTCCGCCTCTTGCCCGGTGTACTTGAGGACCTCCCGGACCGCGTCGATGACGCGGGTCCGTTCCATGGTTCCGAGGTTCACAGCCGTCCCGTCGTCGATCTTCTCCGCGCTCAGGATCATCCCGTCGACGATGTCGCCGACATAGGTCCAGTTCCTGACCTGGGTGCCGTCGCCCCACACCTCGAACGGGTCCTGGCCGACGAATGCTCGCGCGATCATGGCGATCACCGCGTGGTTCTCAACCCCGCGCTCCCCGTAGACGGTGAAGAACCGGCAGGACGCCGCCTTCATGCCGTAGGTCTTGTGGAAGGCCTGGAGCGTCTTCTCCCCCATCAGCTTGGCCCAGCCGTACATGCCGTCCGAGTCGTAAGGCGGGCCGACCATGTCCTCGGTCAGGTACAGCTCCTGCGACACGTCCTGCTGGACGTAGTTGGGGTACACGCAGCCGGAGGAGGCGAACACGAACTTGTCGACACCCGCCTCCTGCGCCGCTTTGATGAGCATCCCGTCGAGCGTCAGGTTCTTGGCGCACTCGGCCTGGTGGAGGTCGACGTAACCCCGTCCCCCGTGGATGGCCGCGAGATGAAACACCGTATCGATGCCCTTGACTGATTCGGCCGCCACGTCCTGGTCGAGCAGGTCCCTCTCAATGAATTCAACCCGGCTCGCGTCCAGGTGTCCCTGGATGTTCTCGATCTCCCCGGAGCTGAGATCGTCGACGACGCGGACGTGGCTCGCGCCGCGTTCCACCAGCTGATCCACCAGGTGCGAACCGATGAATGAGGCACCGCCGGTGACGAGTACGCGCTTACCAGACCAGTTCACAGAGACTCCTTGACAATTAGGCGACCGAGATCAAAAGATTCCTAAATTGAAACTTGCGGCCCGAGGCGAGTGCAGGCCAGGCCAATGGTGGCCGCGCTCGCAAGCTCGGTGATCTCGCCGGCAGCCAATAATTCTATCAATCGAGCCCAGGGCACCAGAGAGACTTCGACCTCGGCAAGGTCATCGCTTTTCGGCTCCTGAACCTGGCGCGCGCCGCGCGCCACATAGCAGTGGCACCATCCACACCCGCGATTGCCGTCGACGACGAAGCTCCCGACTGGGATCCACTCCCCCGCCTCGTAGCCCGTCTCTTCGCGCAGCTCGCGGACGGTGGCCTCGAGGGGGCTCTCGCCTTCCTGCACGTAGCCCGCGGGCAGCGACCAGGTCAGCCGGTTGGGACCGTGCCGGTAAAGGCGCTCGACAACGACCTCGCGCTTGTCGGTGAAAGCGGCGACGACGCCGAAATCCTGCATCTGGACCGAATAGAAATCGTCGATGACCCGACCGTCGGGGAGCTCGATGCTCTCTCGTAGCACCTCGAGCCACGGCGGTCGATGCAACTCAGACTTGCGAGCGCGAACCCTCCAGTGAGGATCGTCGCTCATGCTGACCGTCGTAGCTTCCCAGCTGACATGAATCTCGGACGGCCGGTCATCGCCGGATGGTCGCTGCGGATGGCGACGAGGTTGAACAGGCGGCTGAGATCCTGGAGCCCTTTGTAGAGACCGCGAATCATGCCCGCTTCTCCACCTCCTCGCTCTGGTATCGACGGTTCGCCAAGGTAAGACCATCGCGTTAGAAGACCACCGACGCCCAGCCGGTACAGGTCGTAGCCCGCAGTCCGCAGGGGTTCCACGACGTCAAGAATCCTGGATCCGCTGCGAGCGAGCCCATAAAGGCTGACCTCGAGCATCAACACGTCGACCCGATGCGATTTAAGTACATCCGACATACCCGCAAGGACAGCCGGTTCTGACCCCTCGACATCGATCTTGACCAGCCGGATGCTTCGATTCGCCACCTCCCGGGTCGAATAGTCGTCGATCGTCTCTGCTTGTGCCGTCACTTCCCTGACTGGATCCGCCAGCTGGGTCACGGTGAAGAAGCTGCTCGTGCTTGCGCCGCTGGTGCGCGCCATCTCGGCGTCGATGGCGAGAGCCACGGTGCCGGCGCGGTCCCGGACTGCGCTCTTGTTGAGCCGGACGTTGGTGAAGCCGTTGAGCTGCACGTTTTCTTCGAGTCGCTCGCAGTTGCCGGGGACTGGTTCGAATGCATGGACGGAGCCGCTCGGACCGACGGCCCTCGCCGCCACCAGCGTGAAAAGGCCGATGTTCGCGCCGACATCGATCACCACGTCTCCCGGCCGCAGCACCTCTTCCATGAAGTTGAGCTCCTGGGTCTCGTACGCGTCATAGAACATGCCGCGCTGCGTGTAGTCGCGTAGGTCCAGACGTAGCTTCACTCGGTATGCGCTCTGATGCACGACGTCCACCGACTGGCGATGGGCGTGGCGATGCAGCCATTCGGTGACCAGCGACCAGCCCTTGACCGGCGCCCGCCTGCCTGGCAGGCGAGCCAGCCCTTCCGCAAGCCTCGTCTTGAGGGTGGCCATGGCAAGTTACCTTACCCTTTGTTCGCGATGCCGATCCGAGGCCGTACCCAACGCGAGCCGACCCCTCCCGTGCGACGTCCGCACACTCTGAGCATCGTCATTCCGGTGTTCAACGAGAGCCGTCACATCGCCCGGACGATCCACGAAGCCGCCGCGGCGGCTTCGGGAAGCGGCTTCGAAACCGAATTCGTGGTGGTCGACGACGGTTCCAAGGACGGTTCGGGTGATATCGCCGAGTCGCTCCGCATGGATGTGCCGGTCCGCGTAGTCCGCCAGCCGAATCAAGGTCGTGTCGCAGCAAGGCGAGCCGGCTTGGCGGCCGCCAAGGGTGAGTACACCTTGTTTCTTGACAGCCGCGTCCGGCTCGAGCCTGGTGGCCTGTCGTTCGTTCACGGGCGGCTGGAACACGGGGAGGACGTCTGGAACTCACACGTAACCATCGAGACTTCCGGTAACCCATACGGCAAGTTCTGGAAGGTACTGACCCACCTGGCCTGGTCCGACTATCTCGCCCAGCCTCGCACCACCAGTTTCGGGACCGAGGATTTCGACCGCTACCCAAAGGGCACCACAGGATTCCTCGCCCCCACCGAACTCCTGAGACAGGGCTTCTCCGGCCTCAGCACCTACTACGCAGACGAGCGATACACGAACGACGACACGTCGATCATCCGCGGGATCGCCGCCCAGAAGCGGATCCACATCTCACCTCAATTCGCCTGCACGTACATGCCCCGGACAACGCTTCAAGCCTTCGTGCGCCACGCATTCCATCGAGGGATCGTGTTTCTCGACGGCCACGGACGCCGCGAATCGAGGTTCTTCCCCGCGGTCGTGGCGTTCTATCCCATCAGCGTTGCGATGGTTCCATTGGTCGTGCGCCGTCCGCGGTTCGTCGCTGGACTTCTCGTGGCTGGCATGGCCGTGGTCGCGGGAGGGCTGCGCTTTCGACGATTCCCGACGGATGAGGCCGTGTCATTCGCCGCTCTCGCTCCCTTGTACGCGGTGGTCCATGGGGCCGGCATGTGGAAGGGGCTCGACATGATGGTCACCAGGCGTCATCGCCAGGCGCCGCGATGATCGCCGTTATGTATGGGACCACCGGCGAGCTCATCAAGCTTCTCCCCGTGCTGGATCGACTCCGGCGCCGGGGCATCGGCTACGTGTCGGTGACCACAGCCCAGCAGGTCGAGCAGATCCCCGACCTGCTCGAATCCTTCGACCTCCCCCAGCCCGACATCTGGCTTGCACACGGTGCCCACGGACGCGACTTGCGGACCAACCGGCAGGTGCCCGGATGGTTCGCGTCGGTCGCCGCGAACTTCAGCCGCACGGCCAGCGGGCTGCGACGGCGACTCAAAGCCGGCCCGGGCAGGCCCCTCGTTCTCGTCCACGGCGATACGTTGACCACCATGATCGGGTCCGCCATGGGCCGGTTGCTAGGTCTGCCAGTCGCTCACGTCGAAGCCGGCATGCGGAGCCATGACCTTCGCCAACCGTTCCCTGAAGAGTTGAATCGCCGGGTGACCTCCAAACTGGCGACTATTCACTACGCGCCCGGCGCCTATGCCACGGCCAACCTGCGAGGCGGCGTGATCATCGATACAGGGTCGAATACGATCCGTGACAGTCTCGACATGATCCGCACCACTCAGCCGCTGCCCTTTCCGTTACCCGATGGCCCTTATGGCCTCGTCAGCCTTCACCGTTTCGAGCTGCTCAACAATCGGGCGCTGCTGACCGCGACCATCCAGGCCCTGGCTGACAATGCCGGCCGTCACAACATGCTGTTCATCGATCACCCGGTGACCGCAGCCGCAATCTCGACATTTGGTCTCGACAGGCTTTTTGCCGGCGGCCTCCGCAGGATCCCGCGGCTGATCTTCTCGCAGTTCGTCGAGCTGGAGCGGGGCAGCGCCTTCGTGGTCACCGACAGCGGCGGAAGCCAGGAGGAGACCTACTACATGGACATCCCATGCCTGATCCACCGCGGCAAGACCGAGCACCCTGAGGGTGTGGGAGAGAACGTCGTGATCTCGAGCTACGACATGGGCGTCGTGCACGGCTTCCTGCGCGAGCCTTCGCGCTTCCGGAGGCAGCACGACCTTCCCCCCCACTCCCCATCCGACATGATCGTCGAGGACCTCATCGCGCGAGGATTCGCGGCCTGATGGCCCCGCCGAAGATCCACCCCACCGCGGACGTCTCGAAGGGGGCGAAGCTGGGCGACGGGACCTCGATCTGGAACTTCGCCCAGGTCCGCGAAGGGGCGGAGATCGGATCCGACTGCATCATCGGAACTGGCGCCTACATCGACGCGGGAGTAGTCGTCGGAGACCGCTGCAAGATCCAGAACCAGGTCTGCGTCTACCATGGCTTCACCGTCGAGGACGGGGTCTTCCTGGGGCCGGGAGTGCTCCTGCTCAACGACAAGCTGCCGCGCGCGATCAACCGCGACGGTTCGCCCAAAGGAGCCGCCGACTGGACCGTCAGCCAGGGCCGCGTGTGCGGGGGGGCGTCGGTGGGTGGAGGCAGCGTGGTGCTGCCGGGGGTGACGATCGGCCGGTTCGCGATGGTCGGCGCCGGCGCGGTCGTGACCAAGGACGTGCCCGACCACGGCCTCGTGTACGGGAATCCCGCGCGGCCTGCCGGTCACGTGTGCTTTTGCGGAACCAAGCTGCCGGCCGGGTCTGGTGTCCTAGAGCAGCGGAGCGTTCGATGCGCTTCCTGTGGCAGCTCCGTCGTCTTGAATCCGGACCACAGGAAATGAACCGGATTCCGATCTCCAAGCCAATCATCGGCGATGAGGAGAAGTCCGCGGTCATGGCGGTTCTCGACTCCGGCATGTTGGTCCAGGGCGAGAGGGTCCGCGCGCTCGAGGCCCGCATCGCCGAGTTGATCGGCGTCCGGCACGCGGTGGCGGTGTCCTCAGGCACCGCGGCGCTTCAGCTCGCTCTTCAAGCCCATGACATCGGGCCTGGCGACGAGGTGATCACCAGCCCGTTCAGCTTCGTGGCCACCGCGAATTCGATCATTTCAGTCGGGGCGACACCCGTTTTCGCGGATGTCGATCCAGGCACGTTCAACCTGGACCCGTCGCAGCTCGAGGACCTGATCGGTCCCCGCACCAAGGCGATCATGCCCGTCCACCTTTACGGGCAGCCCTGTGACATGGACCGCCTGACCGACATCGCGACAGCTCATCGCCTCGCCATCATCGAAGACAGCGCCCAGGCGATCGGGGCGCGCTTCAACGGCCGCCCAGTCGGATCGTTTGGAACCGGCACCTTCAGCCTGTACGCCACCAAGAACCTGATGTCAGCTGAAGGAGGCATCGTGACCACCGACGACGACACGGTTGCCGACCGTGTACGGCTACTCCGGAACCACGGCATGCGGGAGCGGTACTCATACGTAAGTCTCGGTTACAACTTCCGCATGACCGATCTGCAAGCAGCCATCGCGGTGGCGCAGTTCGATCGCCTCGAGGAGTTCACACTCACCCGCCAGGCCAATGCGAAACGCCTGTCGGGAGGAATCACGGCGCTTCAGGTCCCGAAGGTGAGCCAGAATCGCGACCACGTGTGGCACCAGTACACGATTCGAGTCGGCCCGCGGGACCGCGAGGCAGCCGTGCGCCGGCTGAACGAGGCCGGGGTCGGCACCGGCATCTTCTACCCACACCCGTTGACCGACATTCCCCACGTCCGCGCAGCCACCAAAGGACCAATCAGGGTTCCGGTCGCCGAAGGCCTGGCGAAAGAGGTCATCTCCCTGCCCGTTCATCCCGCGCTCACGGAAGAAGACCTTTTGCAGATCGTCGACGCGGTCAACAGCCTGTGACGCGGGTCGCGGTCATCGGCGGCGGCAGCATGGGGCGCAATCATCTGCGCGTGCTTCGCGACCTCGCGGGTGTGGTCCTGGTCGCCGTGGCGGATTCCGATGCACCCAACGCGGAGAGCCTTGGACGGGCCTACGGCATCCCTCACTACACCAGTCACCAGGAGCTCCTCGCTTCCGAGCGGGTGGACGCGGTGACGATCGCGGCGCCGACCACTCTTCACCATCCGATCGCGATTGACGCTCTGGCCGCCGGGTGCCATGTCCTGGTCGAGAAGCCGCTGGCGGCAACCGTCGACGAGGCCGAAGACTTGGTCAAGCGCGCCAAAGCGGCGGGCCGGATCCTCGCCGCCGGCCACGTCGAACGGCACAACCCCGCGATTCGTGAGCTCAAGCGCCGCCTGAAGGAGGGCCAGGCGGGACGCATCTACCAGCTCCACACCCGCCGCCTCGGACCGTTTCCCGAGCGCGTCCGCGATGTCGGTGTCACCCTCGACCTGGCGACGCACGACGTCGACGTGATGAGGTATTTGATGGAAAGTGAAGTCACCCGCGTGTTCGCCGAGACGCGCCGGGAGGTGCACGCCTCGAGGGAAGACATCGCCAGCGCCCTCCTCAGCTTCGCCGGCGGCGCCATCGGGCTCCTTGACGTCAGCTGGTTGACGCCCACCAAGATTCGAGACGTCACCGTGACCGGCGAACGCGGCCTATTCCGTGCCGAGTACCTGACGCAGGATCTCTACTTCTACGAAAACGCGCACGCCGCCGACTCGCAATGGGACCACCTCCAGATCCTGCGAGGGGTCAGTGAGGGCGCCATGACTCGATATCCCATCGACCGCCAGGAACCATTGAAGCTCGAGCTCCAGGCGTTCGTCGCTGCGGTAGGCGGTAAGGGTGCCGAGATCGTGACCGGCGAGGATGGAGTGGCGGCGCTGCGCCTCGCGCACGCGATTCTGACCTCAGGGACCGAGATGCGTCCGATGGATCTGCTGGGCGGAATCAGTTCACGGTGAAGATGTCGGTGCCGTCCAGGGTAGTGACGTAGGTCAAACCCGGCACGTCATGCGGTACGTCGTATCCATAGGCGACGTAATCGCCCCGATGGACGAGGACGTATTTCACCCCGTACCCCTTTAGCCGGTCGGCCACTCCGGCACCGTAGTACGGCTCGAGCTCCTTCGCCGCAGCCCCAACCTTTCCGTTGGTGACCTCGGTCAAGAACGTCGGGTGCAGATGAACCATCTGGTAAAGCAGGTCCTGCCGGATCTGGATCTCCTGCTGCAGCGTCTCGCCACCTGCTTTGGCGGGATATTCCATCACCACCCCCTGTGGTTGATCGCGCAGCCACACGTACTCGGCCGGGGCGGGAAGGATCTGGGTGACATGAGTCGGTGGCAGGTTGTTGAATTCAACCGCCATCAGCAGGAAAGGGATCGCGAGGAGGAACTGCCGCCGCCCTCCGCCCAGCCGAGCCTGGAGCCCGGCCAGTCCCAGTCCGGCCAAAAGACAAACGCCGAGCTGCACCATCATGGCGAAGCGGGCGTAGACGCGGAAGATGGTGACCACCTGCGTCAGGTAGTAGGTCGGGGGATGTACGACGAATGGACCGACCTTCTGATCGGGGGGCAAGGACACGAGCACCCCGACGAACATCAGGCCCAGACACAGGGCGATGACGAACCGCCGCCGATGCCAGGCCACGGCGGTGACCGCCAGCGCGAGGACCGTGTAGCCAAGGGCGAGGGACGACTCCACGAAGTTGCTGCCGTGGAGGCGGAGGAACTCCAGATGCTTGATCGCGTCCGGGACCAGTGGGTTGGCGTACCAAGGCTCGAAGTACTCGCGCAGGCGGGCGGAGTAGATAAGCGCCTCCCCGCTGGTTTGCGCGTGCGTCAGGTGTGATGACAGGGATGACGAACTGCCCGGTCGATGGAAGAACACCAATGCAACCGGGATGAACGGAGCGACGACGGCGGCCATCAGCACACCGCCCACCAGGTGATGGCCGATCCAGGCTCGCCTGCTCCTTCCCTGCTCGGGCAGAGCCGCGCTGACCGCGAAGAAGGTCAGCAGAGCGAAAGCCATGACGTAGAAGACAGATGGCTCCAACCACGCCTGCAACCCGGCGAGCACGCCGGCGCCCACCAGGTTTCGCCGGCGGCCAGTCTGCCGCCAGCGCACCAAGAAGAGCAGCATGCCGGCCAGCAGCTCGAGGTGGGTTTGGTTACCGTGCCCGGTCGCCTTTTCGATGTGGTAGGGGATGAAGGCGAGCGCGAGGCCCGCGAACGCGGCGCCCAGGCGGCTGATCCCGAGCGCGCGCGCCAGCAGATAGGTCGCCCACGCCGTCAGCGGGAAGCTGCTGAGGATCAGCACGTTGTAGCTGGCGATCGGCCCCATGACCAGATCCAGCGGCGTGAAGATGAACACCGAGAGCGGCGAGAACGCGATCAGATCCCATTCGGAACCGATCGGCACGCCTTGAAGCGTGTTGTCGAGAACCGGCTTGCCGTGCGTGAGGGCATATCCCCACCACCAGAAAGTGCTAACCGCCCCGGTGGCATCTCCGGGCGTGCCGTAGATGTAGTCGCCGAAATGAATCGCCACCGGCCAGGTGACCACCAGCCCCCACACGGTGGCGATCGCAAAAACCGCGATGGCCGTGTGCTCGCGCACGAGCGAAACCAGGCGCGAGATTGCGAGCCCCGGCACCGTGCCGTCGCGTGGAGCCATCACCGCTTCGGCCGGCTCGGCTCCGGATCGAACGCTCACCCGGTAGTCAAATTTGATCGCCCTTGATCGCGTCCGGCTTCCCGCCCGCGAGCTGCAGGAGCTCCTGGCGGCGGCGATCGTAATACCTTAGGACGCGAAGCCTGTAAAAGATCGCTGCTGTGTCCCACAGAATGCTGAACACGGCGCCAGGGCGCACGGTGCTGTTGAACTGGTAGTCCAGGGTGATCGGGGCCTCGACCACGCGGCGGTAACCCAGGTGGTGAGCCACCACCAGCAGCTCGAGATCGAACGCAAATCGCTTCACCGCCAGGAGTGGGAGCACGTCCGCGAGCACTTCGCGTCTGAACAGTTTGTGACCGGTTTGAGTGTCACGAACGTTGAGGTTGAAGATCACCCGGATCAGCAGCTGGTAGACGACGCTCTCGAGACGTCGGAATGCGGGGTAGGCAACCTTTGAGAGAGGATGGCGCTTGGAGCCGATGACGATATCCGCCTCATGCTCCTGCATGAGATCGATGAACGACCTGATGTCGCGGGGGTCGAGCTCCATGTCCGCATCGATGAATGTCACAAGGCGACCGATAGAGCGGCCGACTCCGTATCCGAGCGCGTAGCCCTTTCCTTTGTTGATCGCGTAGGACAGAACCTTCACCTGAGGCGATCCCAGTCGTTCCACCTCTGATGAGGTGTTGTCGGTATTGCCGTCCGAGACGACGATCACCTCGTACGAGACGCCAAGCTGATCGAGCTCAGCCAGGAGCCTAAGAAGGTTCTTGTGGATGCGGGGCCCTTCCCGATAGGCCGGCACGATGACCGACAGGTCCATGCGGCCCCAAATTGTACCTTTGGGGTAGACGACCTCGGCGGCGTCGAACCAGCCATGCCAGCCGGCCTCGACACCGTCTCGCCATGCGCACATGAGCGGTTAAGGTCTCAACTGATGGTCGGATCAGCGGTGCGGGATACCCGGAAGCGTGCTCCGCGCTGGCTCACCAATCCGGGCCTGAGGGTTGTGATCCTTGTCTACGTCGCGATCGCCCTCGGGGTCACTTTTCCATTCATCCTCGATCCCAGCCACACGCTGACAGCACCCCTTCACGCCGATGTGGCCAGCAGCGTCTCCAAATTTCAAGCTCTTGTGCGCGAGCAGCAAAACCCATTCTTCCCGTCTCACCTTTCCTCGATCGGTTGGCCGAACGGCGTCACGCTCGATCCGACGGTCGACCGGGTCGCTTGGCTCAACACGCTGTATCTCTGGATCAGCACGCTCTTGCTGGGGTCGATAGCCACCCATTCGTTGCTGTACTTCCTTGGAATGGTGGTGACGGCGGTCGTCACGTGCCTCTTCGTCCGCCGGGTCACCGGATCGTTGGCAGCCGGGTTTATCGCCGGCCTCGCCTTCGGCTTCTTCCCGCACCTGTATCTCATGGGATGGGCAGCCCCGACCTACACCTGGATGTGGATGATCCTGCTGCCAATCTGGGGCTTTTACAACCTCGCCCTCACTCCAAGCGTCCGCAACGGCACGATCGCCGGCCTGACCCCGCTGCCTGCAATGTTCTGGACCCCCTACTTCGCTTTGCACGCGTTATTGGTCGCGTTCGCATGCGGGGTGGTGCTGGCGGCAAGCACGATCATGCTTCGAGACGTCGGTGGACGGCGCCTTCTTCAATTCGCGCCGGCCGTCATCATTCCGGCTTGCGGGCTCGCCGTCTACGTGTTGATTGGCGCGCTGTCTCATTTCGGGGGAGTCCCGACAAGGTCCGTGGAGGACGCGTTTCAGGAATCCGCCCAACCGCTGATGTTCGTCATCCCCGGCTGGCATTCCGTATGGGGCAATGGCCCGGATGACTTCCTGGTGCGGCATGTGCCGCGGGCCAGATACGCCAATCTCTACGTCGGCTATACGGTGATGGCGCTCGGTCTTGTCGCCCTGGCCACCACCGCCAGGACTCTACGGCAGCAGCGAACAACCGCCTTACGCTCGGGGCTCGTCCTGGCCACCTTGATGGCGGCAACGGTCGTCGCGATTTGTTTCTTGTTCTCGCTGCCACCGCGCCTGGCGTTTCACGCTCACTCAATCCCGATGCCTGATGACATCGTGATCCACGTCCAGCCCGCGTTTCGGGCCGGCCAACGCCTCGTCATGCCGTTAATGGGGGGCATGGCCGTCTTGGCAGGACTCGGGGTGAGCGTCATCCTGAAGAAGGTGCCGCGGCGGGGAGTTCCGGTTTTCATCCTGGTGGTCGCCTCGCTCGTATGGATTGATCTGTTCGCTCGCCCGCCGGAAGCCGTCAATCGCCTGCCACAGTCTCCGGCGCTGGCCGCCCTGCGAACTCAACCGCCAGGACCCGTCTTCCAGTACATCCCGTCGCCGCTCGCGCTAGGCCGGTTCCCCTCCGTACGCTCGTGCCTGCTTCAGCCCCAGTACGACAAACCGCTCGCGGACACGTGCGAGCTGGCTCAGCAGTCAGAGGACTACGAGCGGTGGCTCGCCCATCCCGACTGCACAACCCTCGCTGAGATCAGACAGTTCGGCGTCCGTTACGTGATCGTGGACGACTCGCTGACCAACCTGCTCCGATGCATGCAGACCGACCTCGCCGGGCAAAACCGGAGGGTCGCCGACGACGGCCGGCTATCCGTCTACCAATTCACCTGAGCGAGCGGGCCGGAACCGTTCAACCGCGTAAAGCCCGCCAAGCGACAGCGCCAGCACTCCGATCGAAGTGGCGAGCATCGCGATTATCTGCCCAATTCCTGAGTGAAAGACCGCGATCAGGATGGTTTCCAACACGCCCGCGCCGATCAGTGGAGCGACAAAGCGCTGGCTGTTGACGGACAGAAAGTAATTGACCAGCAAATTCGACACCGCGAGCAAGCCCAGCGCTATCGCAAACGGGCCAAGGTAAGGCCGAACGGGCGCGAAGCTCGCACCGTAAGGCAGCAGAACCAGCTGTGGTACGAGGAAGTAGCCGGCGATCAGTGCCGCGGACAACGCCAGCATCAACAGCAGCGACGCATCGACCACGTGAAAGTGGTTCTCATCGCGGGCATGCAGCGTGGCGACCTCGGGAAACATGACCGATGCCACCGTGACGCCAAGGAAGTACGCCACCCTGCCCAGCACGGAACCGGCCGCGTAAATTCCGGCCTCACTTGACGAAAGGTAGTGTTTCGCGAGCACCAGGTCGGCGTTGAACAGATAGGTGACGCCCATCGCCGCGATCGCGGCAGAGATGGCGTATCGACCGACATTCGCGAGCGGCGTCCGCTCAGCGGCCGGTTGTCCCTTCACTCTCAACATCAGCACGACGCTCTGTGCGTACGCGAACAGCGGTCCCAACAGCAGCGCGGCGACCGCCCCAAGCGCATGCAACCCCGCCGCCACAAGGGCGCCGCCGAACAGGACCCGGCTGCCCATGTCAATCGCCTGGTTGCCGACGAGTGACATGAAACGACGCATGCCCTGCAGCGCCCCGCGATTGGCAGCCACCAGCAATGTGGCAAGGGTCGTCGCCGCGAGGACGTAGATGACGCGATTGTCCGATACCTGCAAGTAGCGACTCGCTTCAGGCGCAAAAACAATCAGCCCGATCGCGATTGGCAGTCCGATGACGAGGCTCAAGCCGCTGATCTGCATCAGCAGTGGTCGCACGCCGCCGAGCTCATGGCGGCCCGCGGCAAGGCTCGTAAAGCGCGTGCTCACGATCTGGACGACAAGCGCGGGGAGAGTCAGGATGTACAGCGCTGACAGTGAGCCGGCAACGATGCCATACGATGCGGGCCCCAACAGGCGCCCAACCACGAAATGAAAGACGTAGCCAAGGATGCCTACCGCTACGCCGCCGCCCAGGTAGATCGCGTTGTTCCGCAAGAGACGGCTGTTCCGCAGGCGATAGGCATTCACCCGGGGAAGCAAGGCAGCCAGGCCGCGGTCCATAGCGATCGATGGTATCAATGGCCGCAGCCGGATCCCGGTCGACCTGGCGCCCGGCTGACGATATAGAGTCTTAAGGTGTCGTTGTACCCGCCCCTAACGCGTCCGAGCATCTCCTGACCAACCCCCTGATCGGGACAACGTTGTCGCCGTCACGTGGACCAGCAAATGAGCGTCGCCCAGATGAGCCTGGTGGGTAGCGTCCTAGCTGTCGTTCTGCTCGGCCTGCTGGTCTTCGGGATGTGGTGGGCGTGGCGGCGCCCCTTCATCGGTCTCGGGCTGCTGGTTGCCGGTATGGCCTTCCACAGCTTCGTGCTGATGGTCCTGCTACGCCTGGGCACCCCGTACCTTCTCGTTCGCGCCTTCCAGGGCTGGAAGGAAGCTCTCATCGCCCTGCTCACAGCCATCGCTCTGATGCGGCTCTGGCAAGCGCGGAGAAATGGTCAGGCCGGTAAGCTCGTCCTCACCGACTGGGTGGCCCTCGGCTTCGCCGTCATCGCCACCGTCTATTTCCTGCTGCCGGAGTCGATCCTCCACTCGGGGACGGGTCTCGCCCAACGCCTGGTGGGATTTCGCGTCGCCGCGTTGATTCCGCTGATCTACTTCGTGGCTCGACGGCTGGACCCAGCCGGTGAATCAGAGCTCCGAACTGTGTTGTGGCTCTGCATCGGCGCGGGGTCTGTCGTGACGGTGTTCGGCCTCCTCGAGCTCTTCTTGGTACCGACTCGGACCTGGCTCGATTGGGGCGTCAACCTCTACACGCACTTTCTCGGATTCAACTACAACGGACCTCGAGGGCTGCCACCGAACTTCTTCGTCACCCTGCCCGACGGCACTCTGCTGCGACGCATGGTGTCGACCTACATCAGCCCGCTGGGCGTCGCGTATACGGGGCTGCTGCTCTTCCCGATGGGTGTGCTGCTTGTCGACCGCCAACGCGCAGGAACGAAGGTGAAGTGGTTCGCGATGGCTGCCCTCACGCTGGTGGTGATCGGCGTCATGTTCGCGTTGACGCGCCTGGCCCTGTTTGCCTTGATCGGCGAGGCCATGGTCCTGTCACTGTTGCTCCGCCGGGCCTGGATCGTAGCGCTGGTCCCAGCCCTGATCGCGGCCTCGATTTTGATGCTGTATCCATACGCTTCGCTTGGGCCGGCGGTGGACCGGAATCTGAGCGAGGTGGCGCGGAGCCACTGGCAGGGGGCGATTTCCGGCAACGACAGCTCCGCCCAGGAGCACTCCGACTTTCTGGTGGCCGATATCAAGGTCGACCTGCACAATCCATTGGGTCTCGGGACGGGCGCTTCAACCGCCCGGTACGGTCAGTTGGTCGGCACCGGCGAAAGCGCCCTGCTGGGGATGTTCGGAGATCTGGGCGTCGTCGGGGGGGCGTTGTACGTCGCCTTCTACGTACTGGCGCTCTGGAACGGCTATCGCGCATATCGTTCGGCCGCGGAGCAATCCCTCGCCGTGGCACTGCCTATCACCGCCCTGGTCGGCGGCCTCGCCCTGCTTCCGGTCACCGTCACGAGTGATGTTTGGGGCGACCTCTCAGTCACCTTTCTTTTCTCGTGGGCTGCTGGTGCGAGCGCCACGCTCGCGGCGCGGCGATCGAGGACCGCCTCAAGGGCGTGGCCGATCAGACCCGTGGCTTAAGCTGCGCTGGGCAATGCCGCTTACATCCGTGGCCTTCGACATGACCTTCGCGAACCGAAACCAGGGGGGGTCGGGCGCCTACGCCCGATCGCTGCTGGCCTCGCTGCGCGAGCGAGACGAAACCGTTCCATGGGTGATCGCCGGCCCCCGGAGATCGAATTTCGTCGGCACCATTCGCTGGCTGGTCCGAGGCGGGGGCAAGGCGGTCGCTGAAAAACCGCCTGACATCCTGCATTGCCCCAGCTTCGTTACGCCTTGGGCAATCAAAGTCCCGGTGGTCGTCACCGTCCACGACGCAGCTTCGAAGCACTTCCCCGGCGATCACCCACTCGAATGGCGTGTGTACGTCGACGCCTTCATGCCACGCCGGCTTCGGGCCGCAGCGCGCGTGATCACCGGCAGCGAGTTCGGCCGCCGTGAGGTGATCGAGGCATTTGGCCTGAAACCCGATCGTGTGGTGGCGGTACCTTACGGCGTGGACTCTCGCTTCCTCAACTTCAGCCCGAGTCGGCCACCGACGGAGGGGGGCGGGACACTGCTCTTTCCAGGCGCGCCGATCGGTCGCAAGAACCTCGATTCCGTGTTGCGGTGCATGGCCGCGGCGAACCAGGACAGCTTGCTCGCACGGACCACCCTGGATATCTCCGGTGCGCGCGAGGAGGACTTCCCCTCCTACTCCAAGCTCGTGCATGCCCTCGGACTCCGATCGCGCGTTCGCTGGCTCGGACAGGCGCCACACTCCGAGATGCCCTCGCTTTTCGCGAGCGCTTCGGCGGTGGTGTACCCATCTCTGTACGAGGGCTTCGGCTTTCCGCCACTGGAAGCCATGGCCGTGGGTACGCCGGTCGTCGCTTCGGATCGCGGGTCGCTGCCCGAAGTTCTCGGCGACGCCGCGTTGTTGATCGATCCAACCGACCCGAGGGCCCTTGGTGAGGCACTTGAGGCGGTGTTGTCGCGCCCGGAGGTGCGCGGCCGGTTACGAAGCTCGGGCGCGCGGCAAGCCCGGCTGTACACCTGGGATAAATGTGCACAGCGGACCACCGAGGTCTACAAGGAAGTGCTTGCGGCGGCTGCCGTGCCTTCGTGAGCAGGCCGGAGCGAATCAACGTCCTCGGCGTCGGTGTGAGCCTGGTCAACATGGACCGCGCGCTCGACGAGATCGACCGGGCCGTCCGAGCCGGCGACGGCACCTATGTCTGCGTCTGTTCCGTCCACGGCGTGATGGAGTGCCAGCGCTCGGATGAGCTGCGCCGAATCTTCAACTCCGCCGGCATGGTGACTCCGGACGGCATGCCATTGGTCTGGCTCGCCAGGGAACGCGATCCGCGAGTCACCCGCGTCTACGGCCCCGACCTCATGCTCGCCGAATTTCGGCGATCGACAACGTCCGGCCACCGTCACTTCCTCTATGGAGGGGGGCCGGGCGTCAGCGAGCGGCTGGCGGCCGGCATGCGGGCACGCTTTCCGGGGTTGAAGGTCGCCGGCACCCTGGAGCCGCCCTTCGCGCCGCTGGACCAGCTCGCCTCCGCGGAAACGGCTGCGGCCATCAACGCCACTAAAACCGACGTGGTCTGGGTCGGCATCAGCTCGCCGAAGCAGGAGCGCTGGATGGCGAAGATGCGTCCGCTCCTGGAGGCGCCAGTCCTGATCGGCGTCGGCGCCGCCTTCGACTTTCACAGCGGAACGATCCGCCAGGCTCCCCGCTGGATGCAACGCTCTGGCCTCGAGTGGCTGTTCCGCCTGCTGACCGAGCCCCGGCGGCTGTGGCGCCGCTATCTCATCAACAACCCCTGGTTCGTCTGGTCCCTGGCGCTGCAGCGGTTGGGCATCCGGAGATACGAGCTCAACCCTTGAAGCCCCGCGTCCTGCTGACCACGACCGCCTATCCCCCATCCACCGGCGGCGTGCAGGCGCACGTGGCCGAGCTGGCGGCCCGCCTGACCACCTTCGAGGCTGACGTCCTCACCCTTTGGCTGCGCAACCGCACCGACTGGCTGCTCGGGACCACGCTCAGGCTCACGGGGGACCTGGCCCAGCCGTCGCCCGGGGTCACGACGCTCGGCTGGAGCTCGAGTGCCAGGGCCCGGATGCTGCCCTGGGTGCTGTCTTACTACGCGTACCCCGCTGTGGCGGCTCGGCGGATCGCGGCGCAGATGGTTCCTTACCTGGAGCAAGTGGTTCAGCCAGAACATGCGCTGATCCACAACCACAGGATCGGCCGCGAGTTCCTCGCGCAGACCTCGTTGATGGTCGCGCGAAAGCGTGCCATGCCCTTCGTGCTCACCGCGCACCACCATCCGAAGTGGCGCGGCTACCGGTACGGCGGCTGGCTCGAGGTGTATCGCGCCGCCGATGCGGTCCTCGCGCTCACGGAGTTCGAGTCGGCGGAGCTTCAGCGGCTCGGCGTGAGCGGCGACCGCATCCACGTGATCGGCGGCGCCGCCGATCCCCCGCTCCCCGCCGACGCCGCTCGCTTCCGCGCTCGCCTCCGCGGCTCGACCGGGCAGGTGGTCCTCTTCCTCGGCCAGCAGTTCGAATACAAGGGCGTGGCCGACCTGTTCCAGGCTGTCGCCGCGATCCGTTCGAGAGGCGTGAAGGCCGAGCTCGCGTTCGTCGGCCCCGCGACTCCGTTTTCGACCCGCTTCTTCTCGCGGCGCCAGGCGCCATGGGTGCACGTCTTGGGCACCGTCGATGAGCAGACGAAGTGGGACGCGATCGAGGCGTCGAGCGTGGTGTGCCTGCCCTCCCGCCACGAGGCGTTCGGCCGCGTCTACCTCGAGGCGTGGTCGAAGGCCAAGCCGGTGATCGGAGCCCGCATCCCCACGGTGGGCGAGGTCATCACCGACGGCCAGACGGGTCTATTGGTCGACCCGGGGTCGGTTGAGCAGCTGGCGGGCGCCCTCGAGCGCCTGCTGTCCAGCCCAATGCTGGCCGCGTCGCTGGGTGCAAGGGGACTCGGCGAGGTGGAGGGCCGGTTCAGCTGGCGCCAGGTGATCGGCAGGATCGAGGCGGCATACAGCTCTGTGCTCGAGGCCGCCTCCACAAAGGTTCCACGCAGCCGCTGAGTTGTTAGGCTGGCCGGGTTGATCCGGTCCAGCGAGCGAAGGCCATAGAGCCCAAGACCAGGCAACTGGCGAGGCTGCGGTCCGCCCTCGACGGGCCCCGCTCGTGGCTCGTGGTCGGGCTCGCGATCACCTTCTTCTACGTCGCCTGGACCCTGCTCACCCTGGCCAATTCACCCGCCCAGGACTTCATTCACGCCGGCCGCTCCTTCGTCGAGCGAAGCCATGCGAGCGCGGTCATCAGCAGCTATTCCGGCCCCTTCGACGGGACGATCGGCTACGACGGGCAGTTCATGTACTTCATCGCGCTCGACCCCGTCCACGCGCGCGACTATGTCGACTACCCGCCTTACCGCTACACGCGGATCCTCTACCCGCTGGTGGCCGGCGCGCTCGGCAATCACGATCCGAACCTGGTCCCCTACACGTTGATCGCGGTCAACCTCGCGATGATCGCCCTCGGAACTCTGGTCCTCGGCGCCTGGCTGCGGCGGCGCGGTGTCTCAGCGTGGTTCGCCCTCGTCTACGGCTTCTACCCGGGAATCTTCATCACCCTCCAGCGCGACACCAGCGAGGCCATGGCCTACTCGCTGGCGATCGTCGCCATCTACCTCTTCGACTACGGACCGCGTTACCGGCTCGTCCTGTCCGCGGCCTGCTTCGCCCTGGCCGCGCTGACGCGCGAGACCACGCTTGTCTTCGCCGGCATCTGGGCCCTCGGCATCCTGCTGGCCGGAGGCGGCAGCCCGCGAGCGAGGACGGCGACCAACTGGAAGCGGTTCCTGGTGTTTGTCGCGTTTGCCGCCGGGCCGCTGCTGGTCTGGAAAGCCTTCCTGCTCGTCTCGATGGGCTCGCTCGGGCTCGAGGGCGTGCTCTCCCCGGTGCCGTTTGGCGGCGTCTACTACCTCATCCGGCACGAGATCGAGCAGGAGCAGCTGCGGACGGTGGTCATCCCCGGGTTCCTGCTCCTGGCCGCGGCGATCCTGGCTCTGGCGGCCGGCGTGCGCAGGCTGGAGATCTGGGCGCTGCTGGCCAACACTCTCTTGTACATGGCCTTCCTGGCCAACCCGAGCTTCGCCGACATCTCGTCCTCAGGCAGGGTCACGGTGCCGATCGCCCTGGCCGCCGCCCTTGCCGTGCCTTACATCCCCCGGCCGGCGAAGCCCTTGCTGTGGGGCACAGCAGCGCTCTGGCTGGCCCCGATGGTCTACTGGCTCGTGCTTCCGGTGGTGTTCGGTCTCGAGCATCTCATCGTCCACGGCGGCGCCTGATGGGCCCAGCCGCCTGTCGAAGGATTCCTACGCGCCCCACAAGGCCCTGGCGACGTCCCTGCCCGGCCAGTAGCCGTACTGGCTGATGCCGGCCGGCAGCGCCTGGCCGCCCGCCGCGAACGGATGAATGCCGCCATACGCGTCCA
Source organism: bacterium (assembly GCA_004299235.1). Lineage (NCBI taxonomy): Bacteria > bacterium. The sequence continues at coordinate 21,406 of SCQL01000009.1, read as the reverse complement.
GGGTGTAGCCGGCCGCCGTGTTGGGCGTAGAGCCGGGCAGCAGCCAGACAGCCCGCGCGATGTCCTGGCCCGCCCAGTATCCGTAGGCGGCAACCGGGGCCGGCGCTGAAGCCGTGCCGCCCCAGAACGGGTGAAGGCCGCCGTACAGGTCGAGCACGTAGCCGCTGGCCGAAGCTGAGGTCGCCGCCGGATCCAGCCAGATGTCGCGCGCCACGTTTGCCCCCGCCCAGTAACCGTGCTGCGAGATCGCGACCGGCAGGGGCTTGCCCGCCACAGCCCAGGGGTGGATGCCGCCGTAGCTGTCGAGCACATAACCGCCGGACGCGTCCGCCAGCAAGGTGATCTTCTTGGCCACATCCTGACCGGGGAAGTAAGGGAACTGAGCCGGCAGGGGCGGCATCGGATTCGACCCGATCGAGAAGGGATGGATGCCCCCGTAGCCGTCGAGCTCATAGCCGCCGCTGGCGTCGGGCAGGAAAACGAAGTCGCGGGCGACGTCCTGGTTGGGGTAATACGGCTCCACTCCAACCTGCAACGCCGGGCCACCGTATGGATGCAGGCCGCCAAAAGCGTCCAGGATGAGCCCACCCTGAGGCGCGTTGGGCCCCGGGGCCGCCTTGACCGCCCGCGCCGCCGGCCACGGCCAGTAGGGAGCGTTGTCCAGCGGCGGGCTGTCGGCGAGGTGGATCCCGCCATATCCGTCGAGCGTGTACAGACCACTCCAGGCGTGGGACTTGGTGGCTGTCGGGGACACCTGGGTGCTGGCCGCCACCCACGCACTCACCACGCCCCCGGTCGAGTGGGAACGGGCAAGAATCTGATAGCTGTGGCCCTGGTAGCCCTCCACGATGGCGTTTCCCGAGGACCCTACCGGTGCCAGACCAAACAGGCCTTCGCCGAGCGTGATGTCGAACTGGTCGACGTCGTAGTAGGCGACCGAGCAGCTGCCGGCCGAGAGCTGGACGCTGAACTGGGTGGTGCTCTCGGTGGCCGGCAGGCTGAACGAAACCGGGCAGGAGAAGTACGTCGCCAGCAGCGACCACAGCTCCGCCGCCCCGCCCCCATAGTCGAGCGTGAAGAGCCCCACACCACCGAGGTTGCTGCGGTTGATGAGGTCGTACTTGGCAGCCAGTGAGAAGGTGTCGTCGTAGTACTGCTCCCGGTTGCAGCTCCAGTCGGAGTCGTACCACGTGTCCCACTTGCTCACTCCGTCTCCGGGGTCGCGATGGGCCGAGAAGCTGGAGACCCCGGTCTGGCTCGGAATGGTCGATGCGAACAAATATGTCGTCGTGACGAAATTGGTGTTGGGAATCGGATACTGATGGGCCGAGCTGAGTGAAGGGACGCAGCCTCGACGCCCGTAGTACGGCTGCCCGAGGATGACCTTGCTGGCCGGAACCAGCGCCGTGTACTGAGCGATCGACTTCGAGACGTTGAACCGGTAGGTATTCAGCGGGGAAATCGGGTTGAAGCAGTACGAGCTGCAGTAGAGCGGGGCTTCCGAGGCGTTGGCGTAGTCCATGTCGTATGCCATGACGAAAAAGGAATCGACATAAGGTGCGAGGCCGGTGATGTTGAAGAACTCGAGGTTGTCCTCTGCGGATCCGGAGAACGTGTCGATGGCCAGGTAACTGCCGGCTGGCATCGCCGCCCGGAAATTCTTGACGAAGGCGGTCAGCTCATCTCGACTGGCCTGTCCATCGGCGCACGTTGTGTTCGTCGCCTCGTAGTTGACGTTGATGCCGTCGATGCCGGCAGCGTTCATTTGCGCAATCGCCTGATTGATCGTGTTCTGCGCGTTGGCGGCGATGAGCCCCTGGCAGACCTGGTTGGTCGGGCTGGTGCTGAAGTCGTGCAGGTTCAACGAGACGATCACGCGCACGCCGTTCGCATGGGCGGTGTTCACGAGGTTGCCCATCGCCGCCGAGTGAAAGGCAGCCCAAGCAGTGTCGGTTGTCACGAGGTTGCCGTCGCCGCTGTTCACGTGCAGTCCAAAAAAAGCCACGGTGGTGAGCAGCCTGAAATTCCACTGCGTGTAGCCGACGTTCGGATCGCCGATGTTGCTTGCGTTCACGAACCCGAAGACTTCCCGTTGCGGACCCGGTCTGACCCCAGTCAGCGGACGCACCACCACCCTATGTGCCGGCGTGAAGGGCACTTGCGATGCCGGCAGCGCCGCCAGGTTCGCGGCTTCGTCCATGATGCGCGGGCCCAGCTGATTGAGACGGTTAGTGTGAACGGGAGCCGCATGGACCGGTTGCGGTGACAGCGCCAGCGGCGCACTGCCCAATACCAGCACCGCAAGCGACACGTGGCACAACCGGAACACCAGGGAACGGCCGGGCACTCCGGCACAGGATACCCTGCAGCGCCCCTGTTCGACCCCTATTCTCTAAGCCCCCCACAGCGCGCGTGCGATGTCTCTTCCCGGCCAGTATCCGTACTGGCCGATCACGGCCGGCAGCGGCTGGCTGCCCGCCGCGAAGGGATGAATCCCACCGTATGCATCCAGCGTGTAGCCCGTCGCGGTATTCGCCGTTGAGCTGGGCACGAACCACATCCCTCGCGCGATGTCCTGGCCCGGCCAGTACCCATAGGCTGCCATCGCCGCCGGGGCCGCCGCCGCTCCGCTCCAGAATGGATGAAACCCGCCATAGGCGTCCAGCACGTAGCCATGAACAGAGGTCGCGGTGGAGTCGGGCGCGAGCCAGACGTCGCGCGCGATGTCCCGGTTCGGCCAGTAGCCATAAGCGGCGGGGCTTATCGGCAGCGGCCTGCCCGCCACCGCCCAGGGATGCAACCCGCCGTAGGCGTCCAGTACATAACCGCCGCTGCCATCCGCCAGCAAGGTGATCTTCTTCGCGATGTCCCTCCCTGCGAAGTAGGGGAATGCTGCAGGCACGGGCGGCATCGGGTTGGAGCCGATCGAGAAAGGATGGATGCCCCCGTAGCCGTCGAGCTCGTACCCTCCGCTGGCGTTGGGTAGAAATACGAAGTCGCGCGCAATGTCCTGATTGGGGTAATACGGCACCTGGCCGACCTGGAGCGCCGGTCCGCCGTACGGGTGAAGTCCGCCAAAGGCGTCCAGGACAAATCCAGCCTGGGGTGCGTTGGGCCCCGGCGCCGCCTTGACGGCTCGTGCCGCCGGCCACGGCCAGTAGGGAGAATTGTCCAGCGGCGGGCTGTCGGCGAGATGGATTCCGCCATATCCGTCGAGCGTGTACAGACCACTCCAGGCGTGCGCCTTGGTGGCCGTCGGCGAGACCTGCGTGCTGGCCTGGGCCCAGGAGGTGACCAATCCTCCGCTCGAGTGAGCGCGAGCCATGAACGTATACGTATGGCCCTGGAAGCCCTCGGCCGACGCGTTCCCGGACGAGCCGCCCGAAGCCCCCACCGAAGGCATCCCAAACCAGCCCTCGTTGATCGTGCCGTCGTACTGCTGGATGTCGAAGTAGGCGACCGAGCAGCTGCCCGCCGAGAGCGGCACGCTGAACCGGGTGGTGCTTTCCGTGGCCGGCAGGTTGATCGAAACCGGGCAGGCGAAGTAGGTGCTCAGCGCCGACCACAGTTCCGGAGCACCGCCTCCGTAGTTCAAATTCCAGATCCCGACGCCGCGGAGGTTGTCGGAATTGATCAACGCGTATTTGTGCGACAGCGACACCGCGTCGTCCCAGTACAGCTCCCTTGTGCAGTTCATCGACGTGTTGAACCACGTGTCCCAGCGCTCCTGGCCTCCCGTGTCGTTGGCGTCGCGATGTGTCACGAAGGTGCCAGGTTGGACCAGGTTGGAGCCGGCTTCGCCCGCCGCATCGAGATAGGTATCTGCCACGACCGCGCTGGTCGGATATGCGTTAGGCGTGGCGGCCGCGACGCACGCCTTGCGGCCGTAATACGGCACGCCGAGGATCACCTTCGATGCCGGCACGGCGGCGATGTACTGGCCGGCGACGGTGGTGTCGTTGTAGTAGTAACCACCCAGCGGGGCCGTTGGTCCGAGGCAGAAGCTGCTACAGCTGGTTGGCGGACGGCCGTAGTTCGAATACTCGAGGTCGTAGGCCATCACGAAAAATGAGTCCACGCTGGGGGCCAAACCCTGGACGTCGAAAAAGCCAATCGGGTCAGCGGCCGAGCTGGCATAGGTGTCGACTGACAGGTACGACCCGCCCGGCAGCGCCGCCCGAAGACTCGCCACAAAAGCCGTGAGGGTGTGGCGAGCCCACGATGAGTCGGTGGTGCCGCAACTCCCATTGAGCCCCTCGTAGTCGACGTTGACGCCGTCGACACCCTTGGCCCTCACCTCGCTGACTGTGTTGGTGACTGTTGTCGCGTAGTGCGCCAGGCCGGCGCACATGTGCGGTGTGCCCGCGCTGAAGTCCTGCAAGATGATGGTCAGAACCACCTTGGTTCCGTGCGAGTGCGCGGTGCTCACAAGGCCGGACAGCTGGCTGGAGTTCCAGACAGCGTCACCCGAGTCCGCGGCGAAGGTGCCGTCGTCCTGGACGTGCAGGCCAAAGAATGCAACCGTGCTCAGGAGGGAGAAATCCCAGGTCGGATAGCCGATCGTAGGATCGCTGAGGCTGCTCGCCAGCGCAAATCCGAAGATCTCGCGCATCGGCCCCCCCGCTCCTCCGACGGCAGCTTGAGGCGCGGTTGCGGTGAAGGGCTGAAGGGAGCCTCCATTGGTCGTCGCCACCTGCTTGGCCGCCTGCTGGGTGATCAGCGGGCGGACCGCGTCGGGGCTCGGTGAGGGCGTGGAGGACGCGGCAGCGGTCCCGGGGAAATTCCCAGAGAACACGGTTGCGGTCAGGAGTGCCAGTAAGAAATACCTCATTCGTTGCAGTGACTCCGGGCGACCCTGAGGAGTTTGCCAATGTACACAACGGCGCCAGGAGAGTCAAATCGGGCGCGCCGGTCCGAGAGACTGACCTGACGCAGGATCCGGCCACTCAGTCCTCGAGCGCCGCGACATCGGGGGCCCCCGGGCGAGATCGCTCTCGCATCGGGAGTTCAGACCTTGGTGCGGTCCGCCGAGGCGGCAACCCTCGTGGCGCGTTCTTCCGCCACACCTGGTATTTGCCCCGGCGTAAGCCCTCGGGCGATTCGACTGAAGACCGCCCGTGGATCCTGAATGGCCAGCCAGGACACTCCCACCAGCAGCACCACATTCAACGATGCGGTCAGCTCGAGGAAGTAGTACCTGAGGGGCATAACGAGTGTCGGCGGAGCGAACCCATAGGCGACGCCGGGCAGGGTGGCGGCCACCAACACCGAACCTATCCAGCGCTCACGTGGCCGGCGCCGACCGGCAAGGTATACGAGGGCCAGGACGGCGAGCGCAGCCATCAGGGGCCGCAATTCCTGCAGGAGTGTGTCGCGAGCCTTGAGCACGTACATCCAAGCCACAACAGCCGGGTGCGTGCGAACGACGTGGAAATAGAGGTGACGGATGATCGTGTCATATTCCGTGCTGCCGATCACCACCCCAGGATCGGCTTGCCGAGCTTGGGCCCAGGCGTAGGTGTCGTCCCAGATTATGCCGAGCGGGTTCGTCTCCAACCCGGGGCCTGTATAGGCGAGACCGAGATAAAGAGGATGCCAGGTGTTATGAGACGTTGGCAGGCTACTCATGCTCATGTGTGTGACACGTGCACGCCCGGCGTTGAGCGCGTACGTATAGGCCGACACCGTACCTGCGGCAAGAAGCACCGCCACCGCGACGGCCGCGCCTCGCCAGGCCAGACCCCTCGGGATCGTAAAGATCAAAACACCAACGGCTGCGATCACGACCAGGCCAGATAGAGACCTCATCCCGTGCGCGAGCCCCGCCCCGACGCCAGCCGCCACGCTCAGCAGGGCGAGAGCCAACATCGGCCGCCGCCGGGCCGTCGTCCAGAGCAGAAAAAGCAACGTAACCAGAAGGACGAGCCACGCTGACGCCGCGCCGTATTCCGCATACACAGGAACCGCTTTTGGTTCCACATAAGCCGTGTAGTCGGTCCCAAACGGCACCAATTGCGGAAGCGAAAGCCCCACCGACACCGCCAGCGCCCCCAGGCTTGCGACCCCGGCTCGAAAACTTCTGAAGGCTCGGCCCATGGTCAACGGGATCCAGATCCAGGGCAGGGCAGCGAGCAGAGCCATGAACACCTGGAGGCCGCGGTGAGGATCGCCGGAGCCGAGGAGCCGGGTCGTAATCGAGGCGGCAACGTAGATGCCTGGGTCATCATCCCAGGCCGCCGGTATGAGACCGGTGGCGCCCGGTATCGCCGTGTACCACGAACCGGAGCCTGCCGGCTTGACCAAGAGGAGGCCCGTCTGCAGATAAGTCTGGACGGTCGCTTTCAATTCCAACTCACGGCCCAGGTGGAATAGGGGCGTCGGGATCGCTTGAATGACCATGAAGGTGAGCACGGCAACCGTGCAGCCAATCAGCACCAGCCAGATGGATTCCCGGCTGGCGAGAGCGGGCTCAACGTCCATCGCCGCTGAGAATCCCTCCGAAGACACGAGGCGGCGGACCCTTTGCGCGAGCGACATTTGGGGAGGCCTGAGCTTATATCAGGTGACGGTCGGCTCTTGTGGGTGCAATCCCGGGGCGAGATCGCTCTCGCCCCGGGACAGAGGTGAGGCTATCCGCCGAAGAGCGCGCGGGCGAGGTCCCGGCCGTTCCAGTAGCCGAACGGGAAGATTGGAGGCGGCAAGGCCTGCCCCGAACCGGCAAACGGGTGGATGCCGCCGTAGGCGTCAAGCACGTAGCCGAAGCTTGCGCTCGGCATGGAACCGGGAGAGAACCAGAACGCGCGCGCGAGATCGCTCCCGGCCCAGTAGGGATAGTTCACGATCGCCGCGGGAGCAGCCGCGGTGCCGCCCCAGAATGCGTGAAAGCCGCCGTAAAGGTCCAGCACGTAGCCGCTGGCCCCAGCGATCGTGGCGGCCGGATCGACCCAGACGTCTCGCGCCACGTTGGCGCCGGCCCAGTAGCCGTACTGAGCGGGTGCGACCGGCAATGTACCGCCGGAGGCTGCCCAGGGGTGGATGCCGCCGTGGATGTCCAACACATAGCCGTCCTTGCCATCAGCGAGAAGAACGATCTTCCGGGCGACGTCGTTTCCGGTGAAGTAGGGGTAATTGACCGGAGCCGCCGGCAGCGCGCCCCCGTTTACCGAGAACGGGTGGATGCCGCCGTAGCCGTCGAGCTCGTAGCCGCCGGTGGCGGAGGCGAAGACGAAGTCGCGGGCGATGTCAACGCCGGGGTAGTAGGGATACTGAGAAGGGGTGACCGCGGGTGTCCCGTAGGGGTGGAGACCGCCGTACGCGTCCAGGACCAATCCGACCCCAGGCGTGCCCGGCATCGGGTGCGAAGCCCGAGCCAACGGCGAGCCGAAGGTTGGTTCGTTGGTGATCGCCGGGCTGCCCCCATCGGGGTGCACTCCGCCAAAGGCCTCGGTCGTGTAGATCTGGCACGGCGGGTAGGCATAGCACAGACTTGGCCCAGCCAATGCCGACCCCACCGGAAGGAGGACTGCAGCGGCCAGCACGCCAGTCACGAACAGTCCGGGTAAACCCCGTCTCACAGCTTTCCTGACCATCAGCACCTCCGCCTGAAAGAGCACCCGCTTACGGAATCTCGTCCTGGGCACCAAGTCATGGGGAAATAGGCCCAATACGCATTAACCAATCTCCCGGACACGTGGGATTGGGCCCGATGTAAGCATGATCCGCTCCGGGTGTCAAGTCGCCGCTAGCCGCAAAGGCCACGCGCTTAATCAAGACTTAACCCGCGCTGGAGCGCAGCGCCCTCGCCAGCAGCGTCCAATCGCGGCCACCATCGGTCGACGAATACACGTCCCCCCCGTAGCAATACGCGAAGAAGGTGGTCGAATCGGGCTGGCCGGCCAGAGCTTCGACGCTCTGGTCGTACGGGAGTCCGGCGGCGGGATGCCAGGTGGCGCCGTCGTCCACGCTGAAGCTGATCGATCCGGGTGATCCGAGCTTGCCGGTGCCGTCGCCGGCGAGGATCGCGCCGTTCCCGCCGGCCGCGATCGGGCCGCCGGGTGCACCGCTCACCGCCACCCACTGCGTGCCTTCGAGCACATACAACGCGCCGTCACCGTCACGTGCGACCAGGCTGGCCGGTCCACCGCCGATCGCGGCCAGAGCCGTGACGCCGACCCCATTCGGCAGGGACGGCCGCTCGGTGACCTGCTGCCCGTTGTCGATCAAATCGAACACCCGGTCGCCCGAGGCCAGGAAGAATTCCCCGAACACCGGCCCCGCGGCCAGCACCGGGTTGGATAGCAGCGGCAAGCCCGGGATGTCGCGCCAGGTCGCGGAGGCGTCGCGCGTCCTGAGCAGCTTTCCCCGGTGGAGGAAGTACCAGACGCGGCCGTCGAATGGGCTCACCTCGAGCACCTGGAAGGGGCCGCCGGCAGGCGGAGGCGCCACCACAGCCTTCCAGGTGGCGCCGTCGTCGACGGTGAACTGGATTGCGGATCCGCCGGTGATCCCGTGCTGCGGATTGCCGGGATCGAGCGCGATGCCCGAGGCCCCGGCCGGCGGCACCAGAGTGCTCCACGTCTTCCCGCCGTCCGCCGAGGCCGCCGCCCGGCCGGGGGTCACGCCCGCCAGAGACTGCGTTCCAGCTGCGATCAGCATCGGGGCCTTGCCGAGAACCCCAGGCGCGGTGACCGACGGCGCCGGCGACGCACTTACCGGCGTCGGGGTGGGTGACGGCAGGACCGGCGTACCAGTGGCGCGCAGACCCCGAACCAGCGAGCTGGGGCTCGAGGCGACGGCCACGCCGATGCCGATGACGAGCGCAACGAGCGGAATCGCGACCAGCTCCAGCCACCGCGTCGACAAAGGCGAGTTCATCGCCGCCGAATCTTAGGCCCTAGTTTTGCCTGGGCGGTAAGCAACAGCTTGCTGCGACCGACGACGATCTTGGCGTCGCGCAGCTTGGCCAGGAAGTCGGAAGCTCCCTCGAAGTCCTGCATCTCGACATACACCGAACCGAGGTCGGCGGTGGAATGGGCATCCGACCCGGCTCCCGGCGCCGCGCCCAGGATGCCGCACAGCTCCTCGGCGCGGCGGTTGGCCTTCCCATCAGAACGCCCGTTGAACACTTCGACGATGTCGATGAGGTCCGCGAGATCCTCGATCGCTTCCTCGCTGAGGTGGCGCCGGGTGGGGTCGTATGGGTGCTCCAGGTAGACAAGGCCCCCCTGGTGCTTGATCCGCGCCGCCGTCTCTTTCGGAGAGAGGCCCGCCGGAATCCGCTCCCGTAAGAAAAGGCCGATCAGCTCACCGCCGCTGGTCAGCACCTCCTCCCCGACAACGACCCGTTCGCAGGCTCGCAAGCGAAGGGCGCCCTCGATGGAGTCGTGGTCGGTGAGGAAAACGGGGGCAAGGCCGAGCCGCCGGCATGCCGCCGCCACCTGCTCCGGTTCGACCCCGCAGTCGAAAGAAGCCGAGCTGTGAACGTGAAGGTCGACCCTGATCAATTCCCGCCGCGCACCAAAAAGCACGGCCCTGATATACCATCGCGCGAGCTACGATCACCGTTCACTTGGGTTCGCGTTTAGGGACCGACTTATGGAACTGACCAGATATCTCCGCGTCATCCGCCAGCGGCTGTGGATGATCGTCGTCTGCCCGCTCGTCGCTGCGGCCGCGGCAGGGATTGTGAGTTATATGCTCCCGCCCGTCTACGAGGCCCACGTCTCGTTGTACGTCAGACCGGCCCAGCCGATCACCTCCACAGATCCCACGACCGCCGCTCTCACGAGCGACCAGGTCCTGCGCACCTACGCGGACTGGATGACCCAGCGCCCGATCCTGGACTCGGTCGACTCGGAGCTTGGGCTTGGGTTGCGGTACGAAGACCTGCTGAAGAAGATCAAGGTCACCCCCCAGCCCAACACCCTGCTGCTGGACGTCGCCGTCAAGGACACCAATCCCGCGGTCGCGCGGGACATCGCCAACCAACTGGTCTCGGACTTCACCGACACCGTCAAGCGCACCCAGGCGCAGGCGGCCCAGGTCTCGACGGCGGACAACCTGGTCGTCACCTCGCCGGCCGTCCTGCCGGATCGGCCGGTTTCACCGAACAAGACGCTCAACATCGCAGTCGCGTTCGCCGCGGGTCTGTTGCTCGCGATCGGGTTGGCTTTCCTCCTCGACTACCTCGACCAATCGGTCAAGAGCGACGAAGACCTCACCGAGCGCTCGGGGCTCGTTGCCATCGGCCACATCGCCTACCAGGCCGCGGGCACCGGCAAACGGGGTGAGCTCGTGACGCTGGTGGATCAGTCGCCCGCGGCCGAAGCGTACAAGGCGCTGCGAACCAGCCTCCTCTACTCGACGATCGATCAAGAGCTCAAGGAAATCGTCATCACGTCGGCCGGCGCAGGTGAGGGCAAATCGCGGACGGCCGCCAACCTCGCCGTGGCCCTGGCGCATTCGGGATACAAGACGCTCCTCATCGATGCCGACTTCCGGCGGCCTTCGCAGCACCGGATCTTCGGCCGGATTCGCAACGTCGGGTTGACGAATCTCATCGTGCAAGACGTCGGCGAAGAGGAAGCTGTGACCCCGGTGGACTCGGTCGCCAACCTCTGGCTGCTGACGTCGGGCCCCACTCCCCCCAACCCGTCCGAAATGCTCGGCTCCGCTCGCATGAGGGAGCTGATGGACCGCCTGCGGTCCTTTTTCAACTACGTGATCGTCGACACGCCTCCGGTCAACGCGGTCACCGATGCTTTGATTCTTGCGGCTTTCGCAAACGGAACCATCGTCGTCGTCGAACAGGGCCGCACCACATTCCCGGCCCTGCGGCACGCCAAGCAGATGCTCGATCGCGTGGGAGCACGCACGGCCGGCGCCGTGATGAACAAGGTGCGTGCGTCCGCCGGCTCGTATGCGTACACCTATGGCTACTACACCACCCCCGCGAACGGGCGGGCCGCATCGAATGGCTCAATGGCCTCCGAGCCAGAGCCTGCCTCGACCCAAGTCAAAACCTCGTAACGTCCCGCCCAGGGTTGTCGCGAGGTCCCAAGCACCAGCTTGGAGCCAACTTGGCTCTTGGGCTCGGCGACTTGGCGGCTCGGACGCTAGGTGGAGCTTGACTCATCTGAATCGGAGGCGACCCGAGCGTGCACCGTGGGACCGAGGATCCTCATGTCCAAGGCAAGCTGCCTTTCGGGCAGTGAGTTGTGACTTGTTCAGTGAGGCCCATAATTACTTGGCTTACTAGGTCGAGCATCCTTGGATCAGATCGGTTAGCTTATGGCCGAGGCAAGTGGGTGCTACACGCCGTCGTCGACCATCTGGGGGGCCCTGAGCAATCGGCTATTTTAGCACGCGTGGCTCGCCACACAAGCACTCCTGACGGCAAGGTTCCAACGTGGGCCTTAAGGCGTTCGTTTATGAAGGGTAAGTCGTACCAGGAGACTTTCGATGGAAATCTTCGCCGACACCGCTGACCTCAAGGCAATCCGGGCCTGGTCGGACTTTGGTGCAATCGAGAGCGAAACTGCTCCCCGTGACTGACTCAATTGCCGAAATCGCTGGTGATCGGCCAACAATTCAGGGTGGCGACCAGGCGACAAAAGCAAAACAGCGGCAATATGCGCGACCGATCCCAGCCGTGCCGGTGCGAGTTGCGACTGACTACTTCATGGCGACCTGCGCGCTTGCTCTCGCATATTGGATTCGGTTTGACGCCATACCGGTGCCAGCGCCCCCGGGCTTACCCGCTCTCATGCCCTACGTTGAGGCAGCGCCAGCGCTTTCCGCGTGCCTCGTGCTCGTCTTCGCTCTTATGGGCAACTACTCGAACCATCGAAGCAGCTTTTTTGCCGATGAAATCTTCGGCATTATCGGCGCTCTTGCGGCGTCAGCCTTGGCTGTCTTTGCAGCTCTGATCATCTATCCGCCCGACCGCCTTGTGTATTCGCGCCTAACTTTTGGTTACTGGATACTGATAGCCGGCATCCTAATCGGACTCAGCCGATACGCAATCCGCCGAATCGAACGAAGACAACGTGCCCGCGGCGTAGGCACAGCACGATGCTTGGTGATCGGGCGTGGCCACGCGGCCGATCAGCTTGTCCAAAGAATCAAGATGTTTCCTGACTTTGGTTACCAGTTGATCGCAATGGTTGCGGATCAACTCGACGCATCCCTGAGTCAAAGCGACGCCTCTGCCGAGATTACCAAGATCATCGAAAGGGATCACATCGACGTTGTGTTTGTCGCACTGCCGCATGTTCGCCAAGAACGCGTCTTAGAACTGATCGCTTCAAATCGGCGTCGCGAGGTGGAGTTTCGCGTAGTTCCAACAACTTTGGAGATGCTGGCCTCCCAAGTTGAACCGGACGAATTAGCTGGCATCCCGCTTCTGCGGATTCGTCGGAGCTTCGCAACTGCCTCACTGCAAATGAGGGCTAAGCGCCTTTTTGATATGATCTTGGCACTCCTGGGACTCGTCCTGGTTGTTCCTTTAATGGCTCTCATTGGATTGCTCATCCGTATCACCTCACCTGGTCCGATTCTCATCAGGCAAGAGCGGGTGGGGCTAAATGATCGAACGTTTCAGATGTTGAAATTCAGGAGCATGAGAGTCGATGCGGAACGAATGACTGGTCCCGTTTGGGCATCCAGCGGAGACACCAGACGAACGACGATCGGGATACTGCTACGGCGGTTCAGTCTCGATGAACTGCCTCAATTGTGGAACGTCCTAAAGGGGGACATGAGTCTAGTTGGACCACGACCTGAGCGGCCAGTATTCGCCACTGACTTCGGGAACCGCATGCCGGCTTACGCAGAACGGCATCGGGTTCGACCGGGCGTAACTGGATGGGCTCAAGTTAACGACTTGAGGGGTATGACCTCGATTGAGGATCGACTGGTATATGACCTGTACTACGCTGAGAGGTGGAACCTGGCGTTTGATGTGAAAATCATTCTGACCACAGCATTTCGGATCTTCACAAGCAAGCACGCGTACTGAAGCTAGTGCTCACAGGGGGTGACTCAAGAAGGCGCGGGTTTCGTTCAATCATTCGGCAATGTCATTATCGCCGCTAGAGATACAGCAGGCGTCTTTAAGGCCAGCTGAAAGGTTAGATGCGAGTCCTCTACGTCGCACCGTACGTCCCTTCTCGACTTCGACCTAGGCCCTTCAATCTTCTTCGGGAGCTCATCCGTCGCGGCCACGAGGTAACGGCGGCCGTACTGAGCGTCAACCGTGGAGACGACGCAGCACTTGAGGATCTGATTAACCTAAGCCTGACACCTTTTGTCATCCACGCGAATCGCGCCAAGGCCGTCGCCCGTGCGGCCCTCAGCGTGGCAGGCTCCGAACCACTCGATGTGGCGTACTGCAACTGCCCAGACTTGCGCCGAATAGTGCGCTCACTTGTAGCAGAGGGGCGTTTCGACGTTCTCCATTTCGAGCACCTTCGAGTCGCGGGAGTTGGGCTACAGTTCCGCGACGTCCCTCGCCTCTTCGACTCTGTTGACTGTATGTCGGCTTTGTGGGAGAGCGCAGCAAGGCTCGAGGGCGGCCGCTCCGGCGCCGTGGCCAGGCTCCAGGTCGGTAGGGTCCGCCGCTACGAGAAAGCTCTTCTCCCGGAGTTCGACGCAGTCACCGTAAGTTCGCGAGCCGACGCAGTGGCATTGAGCACGCTGGCGCCAAGCGTCAGGCCAGACCTTGTCCCAAACGGGGTTGATGCTGATTACTTTGGTCAAACTCAATGGCAGCCGCAGGGCGATCGCGTTCTGTTCTGGGGCAGGCTTCAATATCACGCGAACGCGCATGCGGTGGTGGACTTCTGTCGAACCTTATGGCCCAGAATTCGGGCCGAACGACCCAACGCCACCCTGAGCATCATTGGCGCCTCACCTCCGCGCCACGTTTGGGCGCTTGGTGAGGCACCCGGCATCACAGTTACAGGATTTGTGAGGGACCTTCGACCCTATCTTGCTCAGGCTTCGGTAGCGATTTGTCCCGTTACCGTCGGAGCTGGCACGCAGTTCAAGGCGCTTGAGGCCTTGGCTGCTGGCGTGCCACTCGTTGCGACTCGTCGCGTGATAGAGTCGCTCGATTTGAAGAATGGGACTGAAGCGCTTTCGGCAGAGGATCCAAAAGCACTGTGCCAAGCTGTCTTGGCGCTTCTTAAGAATCCGGAGCTAGGTCGGCTCATGCACAAGCACGGCAAGGATCGCGTTCGGCGAGATTTCACCTGGGAGGCGGCGACCAATACGATTGAAAGCGCGTATGAGCGGATCGTCCAAAGGAAACAATGATCTCCGTTGGGCACATTGGACCTTTTGATGCAAATCCTCCGATCGGGCTTGTGCCTGATCGAAACGGCTAGCTAGGCTTCGGCTTCAATTCAGTGTCACTGCCACACCTGCCAGCTCTCAGGTTTGAGAACTGCACCGGCGGCTGCTTGCATCCCTACGGCGAGCGCTCAATCCTATGATCTCGCGACCTGCCAAACTGATCCCGGATGCTCCTGAAAAGCATCGAACCCCTCATCCATTCATTCCAGCGCTGGTGATCGGTGTTCTAGCCGCCGCCGTGGGGATTGCCACGTCAGTAACGCGACGGGGCGAGTACATAATTGTAGGAGAACTCGCGCTCATAGTGTTCGTCGCGGGACTCGGCGCGCCGATTCTCTTGGTCGGAGCTGCGCTGGCAGCGTTTCCTCTGGACTATCCGAGCTACTTAGTTGGTCTCGGATCACGCAGTGGTTTCGAATTAGTTTTAGCCTCGGCGATTCTAGCTGTTGGCCTAGCCGTCGGGACCCGGCACATCAGCTTAATGTCGTTGCGACCAACCGTCCCTGCAATCGTCGCCGTCCTCGTGTACAGCTGTTGGGTTGGGCTGCTGTTCCTGGAGAACCCGTCTATTAGCCTTGATGAGTCCGTTCTAAACAATCCGGGCAAGCTCTTCTATCGAGTTGTTGTGGCGACTGCCTTCTTCCTCGTGATAGTCGCGGTCGCCACCCGACGCGTTGATCTCCAAAAGGTCCTCGTGGCATTTGGAATCGGGACAGTGCCGCCGATGTTGCTAGGGGCGTATCTCGGGATCACACATACTGAAATCCCCGGTTTCAATGGAGGCCTGGTCAGCCAACCTGTATTCATCGGCATAGGAGTAAGTGAATGGCGTGTGGGTTCGACGTTTAACTCGCCATTCGCGTTTGGTATGGCGTCCGCAATGACCTTTGTGGGCGCCCTAGCTTACGTTTTCGGACACCCACTGAGACGGTGGGCCACGTTGCTCACTATCGCCCTCGCCCTCCTGGCTCTATGTGCGATATATGTCAGCCAGGAAAGAGCGGCGGCTCTCGGCGCGAGTCTCAGCGCTGTCTTCTTAGTTTGGCTGAGTCCATGGAGAGCTCGCTCAAAGTTGATGGCGATCGCAGCAGTCGGCCTTGTGGTGGTTTCATATCTGCTTGCGGGCGGTGCCTACCTCGGCCGCTTCAGCACTGTTGTCGACACGTCGGTCTATACTAGGTTGGATCTGTGGTCATTCGCGATAAGCGAATTCCTCACAGCGCCGATCTTCGGACATGGTCTGTCGTCCTTCGAACCGCTCTATTACAGCAGCTACAACAGCTTGCTTCAGATTGGAGAGGTCTCGGCCCACAGCACCTTGTTTGCGATCGCCGTGGAGCAAGGGTCCGTAGGAATCATCCTTTTCGGCCTTCAAGTATGGATTTGCATGAGTTTGGCAGTGGGTGTACTTCGCCGAAGCAAGAGTTGGGAATCGGTTGCCGTCACCGCAGCAATCCTTGCGTACGTGCCTACATTGCTTACGCAGGATATCTATATCCAGCGGGGCCTCATGTACTCCTTTTACGCACTACTAGCTGCGGCTGCGGCGCTCGCCTGCACACATGCCTCCGATTCAGCCGAAGCCATGACTGCAGACGGGCCACAGCGAAGTAGCAATCGGATTTAAGGCGTCAAGAGCAGTGCGCGTGGGAATCCTGTCAGCAAACGACACGCGCGGGCCGGGCGGCGAGGAAATGTTCGTCCGCACCCTGCGTGACGCCCTGATTACACGCGGAGTGTCGGTCCGGGTCATCGACCGGTCTCAGGCAGCCAATACGGCGTCGGCGAGTCGATGGGATTCCATCTCCCGACCCGTCGCTAGGTTTGCCCGATTTGAGGAGATCTGGCAGTCATACGCTGTGGGTCGGGAGGCATCCCAGACCCGATCCAGCGGTGAGTTGATGGTGGTTAATTCGCATGCTGGCTGGTGGGTTCCTGACCTGCCCGGCTTGACTGTGTATCACGGAACCCGGTCGGGTTTCGGCAGCGCAGTGCAGCCTAGATTGTCGCTCTCGTATGCCAAGTCCCGATATGGCATCGGCCCGTTTGAGGCGAGGAGTGCTGGACGACGACTCGTCGTGGCCGTCAGTCACAGTGCCGCTGACGAACTCCTAAGCCTATACGGCTTGGTTGCCGACGCGGTCCTGCTAAATGCGGTCGATATCGACCAGTATCACCCTCGTGATCGTGCAACTGTGAGGCGCCACCTCGGCCTGGAATCCAGCGGTTTTCTCGCGCTCTTTACAGGACGGCCCGGGCGGCATAAGGGCACCGACCTTCTTACCGAAATCAGTCGCGGCCTGCCAGCGGACATAACTATCGTCGCAGCAGTACCACGACGTTATGACGCACATCCCCGCACACGCCAGTTGGTGGGATTAGATCACGACCGAATCGCCGAGCTGTATGCGGCATGCGATGCCTTTGTGTTCCCGAGTCGCTGGGAAGCCTGTAGCTATAGCCTCGTTGAGGCGCTGGCCTCGGGATTGCCGCCCGTTGCGTCACGTGTAGGGCACATGCCTGAAGTCTGTGCCAGTGACGAAAGCCTCGACGCAATCGCTCCGGCAAATCTCGAGCCAGCGGCGTTCATCCGGTCTTTGATATCGCTTCGCGACCGGCCTGACCTCCGAAATTCGGCCAGCCGCGCAGCGCGCCGATTTGCGGAATCCAACCACGACGCCATGCGTTGGGCGCATGCCTACATCAGTCTTTTAGAGCGAGCCGAAAGTGCGAATCGCAATTGACGCTCGCTTTTTAGGCACCCCCACGATGGGCGGGTTCGTCACCTATACACAAGGCCTGGTTTCGGCTCTTCTCGATATCGGGCGCCACGAGTACCTGATCTATACGAGTCACCTCACGCAGCTTGCCAACGCATGGAAAGTGATGCCCCTTACGCCGCCCTTGCGCTTGCCGTTGGTGGGCCAAGTCATGCGCGAGCAATGGTCACTGGGCAGGCAGCTCCAGCGCGATTCCCCCGAACTGGTCCACTTCCTATGTAACACCGCTCCATTGCGCTGCTCCACGCCGTTTGTTATTACGCTACACGACCTATTGCAGTTGGATCCGCCGCCAGCACATTCATCGTTGGCACACGTGATGACTAACACCTACAGCGCGATAGCAATTTCCTCGGCAGTACGGCGGGCGCGCGCGATAATCGCTCCATCAGATTGGGTTGCCGAAGAGATCACGAGACGCCTTGGCGTTCCTGACTCTCGTGTTCATGTGACGCGATCGGGGTTGCGACAAGTGTTCCGACCAGATGGGAACTCCCGATCGGGCAAGTACGTGCTTGCCTTGGCATCGTCCGATCCGCGGAAGAACGTTGAAGGTGTATTACTCGCATTTCGCGCCCTGTCCGAGGATGTAAGATCTCAGCTTAAAGTCGTTGTCGTCGCCACCAATGAGCGAGCGTCTCAGCTCGTCGTGAATGCCAGCGTAAGATGCCGGGTAGTAGTAGAGATCGTACAGAGCCCCACTCATGAAGAGCTCGCGACTCTCTACCGAGGAGCTGCCGCGCTTGTGTTCCTGAGTACTGGTGAGGGCTTCGGCCTTCCGGTGCTGGAGGCAATGGCTTGTGGAGCACCTGTAGTCATGTCCAAAATCCGGGTTCTCCAAGAGACAAGCGGAGGTGCAGCGCTTGCCGTGGATCCATTCGATCCAGGCGCCGCTGCATCCGCAATTCAATCAATCCTCACTTCGACCGACGTCCGTAGCGACCTTGTTCAACGGGGTCTGAAGAGGAGCGGACAATTCAGTTGGTCCGCGTGCGCGCGAGCTACCGAACGAGTCTATGAAGACGCCATTGCCTGGTAGCCGTCGGCCCCGCCTCGTTTTCGTGGCCCAAGTTCCGCCGACATCTGATGGCAGCGGCCCGAAGCGTCGGAATCGGCAGATCATTCAAGCCCTTCTTGACACATACGATATCCGGCTCTTAGCGTTCGTGAGATCTCGGGACGAACACGACAGTTTAATGGCCCTCACTACTGACCAGTTGGTTGTCACCCCAGTCTGGTTGTGGCGTTCCCGCTGGCTCGACGTTTGGCATCTGACTCGGTCATTGCTCCTTCGGCTTCCCTTTCTCGTAGCTCGCGATTGGACGGAAGCAATGGAACGCGCGGTTCGCGAAGCAGCCGAAGAGGCGGAAACGGTCGCTGTTCACATCGACCAGTTGAGCATGGCGTGCTACCTTCCGATTGCGAAGGCCGCTCGCCGCATAGTGGTCGTAGATGAGCACAACGTCGTCTGGACGTTGGTTGCCGAGGTAGGAACGTCATACCGATGGTGGTCACCAAAGCGGCTTGTTGCACTCCGAGACGCCAGACGCCTGCGTCGTTTCGAGGCTGAGATCTGTGCCAAGGCGGACCTGGTTCTAGCCGTCAACACGGCCGATGCGGCCCAGTTTACTGAAATGGGGGCCAAGAGCGTACGGGTCGTACCGATCGCGATGCCTGTAACTGGTGATGAAGTAGAACGCCCCGAGGTGGCGATGTCGACGGTTCTGATTATCGGCACGATGTATTATCCCCCTAATGCTATCGGAGCAATGTGGTTCCTTAACAAGGTGTTACCAATGCTCCGGGGCACTGACAGTCAACTTCGGGTCCTGATAGTCGGAGCTCGCCCGCCGGATTCTCTGTTGGCAGCAGCGAGAGTGAACTCTGATGTCCGCGTCCTGGGCTACGTGGAAGATCTGGAGTACGTGTTTCGAACCGCAACCATGCTCGCGGTGCCGCTTCTTGCCGGCGGCGGCACGCGCGTAAAGATACTCGAGGCTTTTGCACATCGGCTGCCGGTAATAGCGACCACGCCCGGCTATCGGGGCCTAGACGTTGTTCCTGGTCGTGAACTGCTCGTCGCCGACGATCCACGAGACTTTGCTGCCAGCGTCAAGGAGCTGACCACGAATGCCGCATTGCGGCGTTCACTTGCCGACGAAGGGTATCGATTCGTGCGAACTTCGCATGCTCTCGCTGAAACGGCTGCAGCGGTCAACTCCGCTTACTCGTTCGTACTCAAGGGTTGAACCGTTTAAATAGGCCCATGTATCAGGACCTCGCACACCCTGCCCTTGCTGAGAGCGAGGGTCGCCCACGGCCGACTTCGTTATCGCGCACATCAGCGCTGATCGCCGTACTCACTGCATTGACTCTGATAGCTGGCCTTGGGAGGGATCTGAGCTTGGTCAGTGCCTTTGGCATCGGAAGCTCGACGGACGCATTCTTGATCGCGATGATCGTGCCAACGGTGCTCGCATCGCTTGCGGCGACTGGAGTTCTAAACACTGTCATCGTTCCCGTTTACGCCAGACTTCTGGCAATTGATCGGGCTGCGGCAGACAGTTTTGCAAGCAAGGTCCTATTTCTCGGCGCCGGCCTACTGGTTGCCCTGGCCCTGCTCGCGTTTCCAGCGGCGGAATGGATCGTTAAAGCCCAGGCACCCGGATTAGGCCCACAGACCACAGCGCTCACGGTAACTCTGCTTCGCATCACGTTCCCAATGATTGCGTTCGTCGGATTCGCTGCCCTTACTGGCGGACTACTCAACGCGCACGGACGGTTCGGGCTCCCCGCCATAGGCCGGCTCCTGAGCAATATCGTGGCCTGGGCGGCAGTACTCATTTTGGGGCCGACTCACGACTTAGTCCTTATCACGTGGGCCATCCTTGCTGCCTCGACACTACAGCTGGCCGTTCAGATCCCTGCCGTTCGGCAATTGATTCGTTATCGGCTATCCCGCCCCGTTCTCACGAACGACATTTGGGCTGCGACGAAGTTAGCTGGGCCCGTGCTGGCCGGTCTCGTCCTGGGCGAGGCGGCTCAATGGGTGATTCGCGCGCTGGCCTCAACTCTAGGCCCCGGAGGAATAACCGCTCTGACCTACGCGCTACGGATCTTCGTCGTTCCAGTGACTATCTTCTGCGCTTCTCTGGCCCAACCGCTATTACCTCGGCTAAGTAGAGAGCTCGTCGCACACCAACCGGCGGGTCAGACGTTAACAATGGCCGCAAGGACCACTTTCTTTCTTACCCTGCCCGTGAGCATGATCATGATCGTCGCAAGCGTAGATATGAGCACGCTTCTCTTCTCATTTCGCGCCGTTTCGGCTGATGCCATACACCAAGTGGCTGGACCTTTGGCCGCACTCGGACCAAGCGTTCCAGCAGCAGGTCTTAATTGGATGCTGATCTCAGCGATCTATGCTGCCCAACAGACTCGCTGGGCCTTAGCGTCATGGCTTGTATACACTTTCGTTCTTGTTCTCACAGCTGTTGGGTTAGTCCGCTGGTTCGGCCTCGTTGGCCTAGCCCTAGCGACACTGAGCGGGTCGATCGCCCAGGGGATCGTGCTTCAGCTTGCAGCTAAGCGCCATATTCCGGGCTATGGATGGGAGAGCGTAGCCAGGGCTTTGTTCTCTCCGTTGGTAGGCAGCCTAGCGATGCTGGCCATGCTGCTGGCGGTCTATGTTTTAGTAGGACCGCTTACGCCGCAGACGAGGCTAGGCGCCCTAATTCGGCTGACAGCCGTCACGGGCACTAGCCTCTGCATTTACGTCCTGATCAGTCGCAAGCTTTGTCCCGCCGAGGTCCAGACCCTCGAGACCATCCTTGCAAAGTTCGTATTCCCGTTCGGCCCAAAACAGCATGTCCCGGCCGATCTCATTGAGGATCTTGCTTCTGCCCATGTGAGCAAATAGCAGACATGGGCCAATCGAGCGTCGAATCTAGTGAAGGCGGTCAAGTCTGGCAGAATGCCGCGAGTAAATATGGGCATTGATCAGAATGGCCTGACCTTTCTCTTGGCCGCAAAGGCGCTCGGCGTTTCCTTTGAGGCCACGGCAACCATAGGTCATCAACGACTGTTCTTCAATCCGCGCGAGCTTAGGCAACGGTTGCGCGTTGCGGGCGTCCAATTGTCGGTGCGTAAGGCTTACGAAGTAATGCAGAGCGCCAACGGCTACGCAGAACCGTGCTTGAGTCTTCTTGGCGCGTCCAACATATCCTCGCTCGACGTGTCTGCGTACGAGGGGGCGACGGTAATCCAAGATA